>JAFPUA010000206.1 GCA_017413305.1 Candidatus Ruminimicrobiellum caprinum | reverse complement strand
ATTTTTAGAGTAAAATTCAGTTGAGTAGAGAATTTTAGGGCGACCATGTTCGTGGTGTTTTCCGTCTTCCTATAGTCGTTAGGAAAACACAGTTGGAGCCCGGCTTTAAAAATTTCAAGCGAATGGCGATTGAGCAAACGAGAACATTATTTTCTTTTTGCTACGCTTTATTTAAAAAACTAAAAATTACAAAGTGATTTTTTTACGACGGCAGGAGTGACATTGGATGTTTAGCGCTACAGGCATTGATGCAATATGACATGGTTTGGTTTCTATAAACACTGCCAAAGCCGTCGGCATACCGCCAAGCCCCATAGGCCCGATATTTAATTTGTTTATCTCGCCTAAAAGTTCCTGCTCTTTAGAATTGTATTCTTCTTTAATATTTTTGCTACCGATAGTTCTAAGTAAAGCTTTCTTTGCAAGAAGACCAACGGAGGCAAAGTCGCCACCGATACCTACACCAACAATTATAGGAGGGCAAGCATTTGCACCTTTTAATTTTATGCTGTCGATAACAAACTTTTTTATTCCTTCCCAACTGTCAAGAGGTGTAAGCATTTTTAAAAAACTTGCATTCTCGCTGCCGCCGCCTTTAGCAAGCATTGTTATTTCTATTTTGTCACCGTCAACATAATCACAATAAACATTTGCAGGCGTATTATCTTTAGTATTTGTTCTGTTTAACGGATCAGAAACTATGGACTTTCTTAAATAATATTTTGTATATCCGTCGGAAACACCTTTATTTATTATAGAAACGATATCGCCTTTCTTGCCGTCATCGTTTATAATTTCAACATCTCTGCCGATTTTAACAAAAAAGTTTGCAGTGCCCGTATCCTGGCAAAGTGCAATTTTCTTCTCTTTGGCAATCTTTGCATTTTCTAAAATCTGTTTTAAAATATCATCGGAAACAGAACCGTTGTTTTTGACATACGACGATACGGCATCATAAACATCCTGCGGAAGATTGAAGTTAATATCTCCGCACAATTCTGAAACTTCATTGACAATAATATTACTTTCTATTTTTCTCATTTCTACTTTGATTTTTTAATAAACCCTTTTTTCATCATATCTGCTGTTAAAGCTCTACTTCTTTTTATCATACTCATTGCCTGATTATAGAACTGATCATAGCTTGCCTTTTTCTGAGCAACTTTTTCTTTTATTGCTTTAACCGCAACGGCTGCTGCAACCTGCGGGTATACTTTCCAATCGTCCATTGTCGGTAAAATCTGCGTAGGTTTTATTTTGTTTGCAGGGATACATGCTGCAAGCTCCGTAGCTGCCGTAATACACATATTGTCGGTTATTGTTGTAGCTCTTGCATCAAGCGTTCCTCTGAATACTCCCGGAAACCCCAAAGAATTGTTTACCTGATTAGCAAAATCACTTCTGCCGGTAGCAACTACAGCAGCACCTGCTTCCATTGCATCCCAAGGCCATATTTCAGGAACAGGATTTGCACAAGCAAACACTATAGGGTTCTTAGCCATTTTTTTAATCCATTCTTTCTTTATTACATCCGGTCCAGGTGTAGATAAACATATCAACACATCGGCATTTTTCATAGCATTTTCAATTGTTCCCTGCACGCCGGAGCCGTTTGTTTCACAGCACATTGCCCACTTTTCAGGGTGTGTATTTTTAAGTTCTTTTCTTCCTTTGTGAAGTGTTCCTTTTGAATCAACCATTATAATATTTGCAGGATTTGCTCCGTAGAACATTATAAGTCTTGCTATACAGATATTTGCAGAACCTGCACCAAGCATGGCAATTTTAACTTTAGAAACTTTTTTATTTACAACTTTTAAAGCATTGATTAATCCTGCCAATGTAACAAGTGCCGTTCCCTGCTGGTCGTCATGCCAAACAGGTATATGGCATTCTTTTCTCAATGTGTAGAGAATAGGAAAACATTTCGGCTGAGAAATATCTTCCAAGTTTACACCACCGAAAGATGGTTGCAAAATTTTAACTGTATTGATAATTTCCTGCTGATCCTTTGTACCTAAACATATTGGATATGCATCGACACCACCGAGATATTTATATAGAAGTGCCTTACCTTCCATAACAGGCATTGCTGCTTCAGGACCTATATCTCCAAGTCCTAAAACTCTTGTACCGTCGCTGACAACAGCAACAGAGTTCCATTTGTTTGTATATTCGTAAGCAAGTTCGATATTTTTATTTATGTCCATACAGACGGAAGCTACTCCCGGACTGTACCAGATAGCAAAATCGTTAAAATCTCTTATTCTGCATTTCGGTATAACTTCTATTTTCCCTCTATAAAAAGGATGAAGTTTCCTTGCCTGTTCTGCCGGCTTTGATGCTGCTTTAAGAAGCTTTTTGGTGTCAGTCTTTTTTGTTTGTTTCTTGTTGGTTTTCATAATAAAAATATCCTTACAAAAATTTTAATTATCGTTGATATTATAACAAAAAAAATTGCCTTTGGCAATTTTTAAAGACAGCATAGTATGAGGCGAAACGAAGTATTTGTCGACTGCGGTGTGCAGGAAGTGTAGCGGAGCGGTGAGCACATAAAGGAGACAAATGCAATGGCGTAGCCCAGAATGTGCGGCCGATATAAAGTACTATTTCCCTACGCAGAATTTGGAGAAAATAGAATGAAGGATATCTTCTTTGGTGTCGATACCCAAAACATCGTTTAGCAATAGCAAAACATTATTGGTTTCAAAGGAAACAATTTCGTCACTATCGCCTTTGTCGATGAGGGATAAAACTTTGAGCAAATTTTCTTTGATATTTAATATCAAATTATATTGGCGGGCATTAAGCAGAACTGTGGTTTCCTGATCGATATTATTTAAATTTAAAAGTTCATAAATTTTATTTAAAATATTTTCTACAGGAGTTTTATTAATTGTTGAAAAATTAATATAAGAAGAAAAATCGAAAATATTTTTTAATTCTTCAACGGATAAATTTTGTTTCAGGTCGGACTTATTTAATATAACTATTGTTTTATCTTTTTTATCTTTCAAAAGATCTGCAATTTGTTTATCGTTATCGTCTAAAAGCGTGCTGCCATCCGTTACCCACAGAATTATATCTGCAGTATTTACAGACTGTCTGCTTCTATCCTGACCGATTTTTTCTATAGTATTATTGGTGTGGTTTCTGATACCTGCAGTATCAGATATTATAAAAGAAATACCTTTGTATTCTATTTGTTCTTCGATAGTATCCGTTGTAGTGCCGGCAATATCCGTAACAATTGCACGCTGGTAACCAAGAATGGTATTTAAAATTGAAGATTTGCCTGCATTAGGCTTACCGACAATAGATATTTTTATACCGTTTGCAACAAGTTTAGTTAAAGAATATGAAGAAACTAAATTTTCAACCTGAGAAATAATTTTTTGCATTTTTTCTTTTTTCTCTTTTCTGGTAAGAAAATCAATATCTTCCTCGGGATAATCAAGAGAAGCTTCCAAATATGCAAAAAGTTCCGTTAAATCTTGTTTGATTTTTTTTATTTGAGATGACAGAGAACCTTGAAGAGAATTCAGTGCAAGTTCTGCCGTTTTAGAACTGTTGGAATTTATTAAATCGTTGACGGCTTCCGCCTCGGACAAATCAAGTTTATTATTCATATACGCACGGTAAGTAAATTCCCCTCTTTCTGCAAGGCGGACACCCTTTGAAAATAAAAGTTCCGTAACTTGTTCAACTATCAGCGGATTACCGTGACAAGAAATTTCAACCGTATCTTCGCCCGTATAAGTGTGCGGTGCCTGCATATAATAAAGAATTACTTCGTCGATTTTTTTCAAACCGTTACAAATATATCCGTGCAGAACTTTTCTGTCCAAAAGTTCTATTTTTTTGTTATTTTTGGTAAAAAAAACAGAAGATACTATCTGTTTTGCCGATGCACCGCTTATCCTGATAACTGATAAGGCAGATTTTGCGCTGCCTGTAGCAAGTGCCGCTATAGTATCTTCCTGTTTAAATAAGTTCATAATTTAAAAATTTTGTTCCAAAATTTTTAGCTTAGAGTTTAGTGCTGAGAGCTGAGAGTTTAATGACGACATTGTCGTTGTCGTTTATTGTATGTTATTCTGTTTGTCCCAAAAGTTTTACGCCGACTTTTCTTAAACTGCCTTCGCCCTCGGAAAAAGTTTCAAACTCGCCGAATTTTTCCATATATGTATGAATAAATCTTCTTTCTTTCGGAGACATTGCTTCAAATCTGTATGTCTTGCCTGTCTTTCTGACAAAATATATTGCTTTATCGGCAAGAGCTTTCAACTTAGCATACTGTTTCTGCCTGTAATCTTCTGCGTCGACATTTACTTTAACTCTTGTTTCGGGATTATTGTTTAACATAAGCTGAACAATGTATTCCAACGAAGTTAAAGCCTGTCCGGCTTTGCCTATCAAAAGGCTGCCGCTATCGCTGTAAAGCTGAACACTGACAGATTCATTATCGCAACTTACTTTAATATCTCTTATATTTATATTCATTAAAGTAACAATTTTTGTTACATACTCTTTTGCATTTTTGCATGCAAGACCGAAATCAACATCTTCCAAACTTCTGTTTCTTTCGTCTTTCTTTTCAACTTTTTCAGAAGATTCTTTAACGGAATCTTCGGAAATATCTTTCTTTAATGTTAATAAAACTTTTGCAGGTTTGGAACCCATTAAACCAAACAAACCTTTTGTTCCCTCATCGAGAATTTTTATATCAACATCTTCTTTTGTGCAATTAAGTTGTTTTAATCCTAACGATATTGCATCTTCTATATTTTTACCGGAAATTTCAAGCTCTTTTTCCACTTTACAACACCTCCAACAAATATATTTAATCGAAATTAACTATCGGTTTTCTTCTTTTCTTAATACAAAAAACTGAACTATCATTGATACTACACTGTTTGTAAGCCAGTAAAGTACTAACCCTGACGGGAAACCCCAGAACATAAGTGTAAATATCAATGGCATTATATACATCATTTTTCTTTGTGTAGGGTCAGAAGTTGCAGTAGTCATTTTCTGCTGCAAGAACATTCCTAAACCCATAATCAAAGGCAATAAATTAAACGATATTGAACCCATATAAAACAAAGAATCACTCGCCGACAAATCTTTAACCCATAATACCCAAGGGGCATATCTTAATTCATATGCGTTTCTTAATGTAGTAAACAATGCCCAGAAAATAGGCAACTGTAAGAATAAAGGTAAACATCCGCCGAACGGATTAACTTTCTGCGTACGGTAAAGATTCATCATTTCTACCTGCAGCCTTTTCGGATCGTTTTTATATTTTGTCTGTAAATCTTTTATTATAGGCTGAATCTTTTTCATTGCAGCCGTAGATTTAAATGTTTTTAATGTTAACGGAAGAACAAGAATCTGTATCAAGATAGTCATTATAATAATTGCCCAACCGTAATTGTTCGTCAGTCCGTAAATAGCAAAAAGTACCGACATCGCAATTCTTCCCAAGAAACCGAAGAACCCAAAATCGACAGTTTTTTCTAAGCCCATATCAAAAGTTTTTAAATAAGAATAAGATTTTGGACCGACATAAAACTTAAATGAAAAAGTTTGTACCTGCTCTTCCTGTTTAACTTTCGCAGACAACATATAAATAGGAGCTGTTCTCTTATTCTGTTTTATCATTCCGACATTAGAAAAATTCAAGGAGTTGTCCGGAATAAAAGCTGCAAGAAAATATCTGTTATCAATTGCAGTCCATTTATATATCTGTGCAGGGTTATTTTGTTCTTTTATTTTTTCAAGTTTGGAAGGTCTTGTTGATGTATAACCCAAAACTCTTGTCACAGAAACATTTTCTTTAAGTTCTTTGTCGTCTGTGCCAAGCCCGGGCCCCCAATCAAAATCTATGTCAGGAAGTTTTGCATCTTGTCTTAATTTTTCAAGTTTAACGGTTGCGGAATGTAAATAATCTTTAGACAAATCAAAAATCTTTGTTATTTTCCAGTCCTGCATAAATGTATAAGAAAAAACTATTTTTGAATCTGTTTTTTCTGCTATTTCATAAACAGATCCGGGAAAATTAGCTAAAACAGGCGAGGCTTCCGGTAAAACTAAATCTACCAAAGCGCCGTTACTTTCTCTAATATACCAATTTTTTACTGCAGCTCCTTTGTTAGTAAAAACAACTTTATATTTTTCCGTTTCAACAATTATCTCTTCTTCTTTAACAAGTTGCTGTCCTGAAACTTTAGTCTTGTCCGCATTTTGTAAGATTTGCTTATTATCCTGTACAACTGCAGAATTGTTTGTCTGCTCTATCTTTTGTTCATTTTGAGTTTGTGACAACATCTGTTGCTGTGGAGTCGGTTGAAAAAACATATACCACGCCAACAAAAATATCGTTGAAAACAAAACAAACATCAATGTATTTTTTTGCATAATTGACCTACCGCTATTTTTTGGGAACTAAATCTATTCCGCCTTCATGAAACGGATGACACCTCAAGATTCTTTTTACCGCAAGATAACTTCCCTTAACGGCACCGAACCTTTCTATTGCCTCATAAGCATAGGCTGAACATGTTGGATAGAACCTGCATTTAGGAGGGGTAAAACGCGAAATTTTCCTATATATACTGATAAGAAAAAGCAAAATATGCTTCATACAAACTATATATCTTCTTTATAAAAACCTGCATTTTTTAAACAACCCAAAATACTGTTCTTCAATTTGTCATAATCTACAGTTGCAATCGCCGGCTTCGATATGAAAATTATATCTAAACCTTTCATCAGCTTATGTTTATTAGTCCTAAAGATTTCTCTTAATCTTCTTTTTGCTTTATTTCTGCAAACAGCATTACCGACTTTCTTAGATGTCACAAGACCTAATCTTCGTATTTCGTCATTATCTTTTCTTCTTAAAATATAAATATTAACAAAAAAAGTCTTCAGTTTCCTACCGCACTTTAATACTCTATTAAAGTCCGCGGTACCATGCAATTTTTCAATATAACGAAAAGAAAAGCCCTTACTGCTGTAAAGCATTTATGCTGAAAGAACTGCTCTGCCTTTTCTTCTTCTGGCACTCAATACCTTTCTTCCACCGGCTGTTGCCATTCTTGCTCTAAAACCGATTTTCTTTTTTCTTCTTTCAGTGTTTGGTTGAAAAGTTCTCTTTGTCATTTTAAAACCTCTTTTAATATTTTCAGGATAATCTGTTTATTATATCTTAAAACTACGATATAGTCAAACTTTTTATAAGTTATTATGTCTTTCAAATGCAGTTAATGTATTATTTAACAGCATAGTT
>JAFPUA010000205.1 GCA_017413305.1 Candidatus Ruminimicrobiellum caprinum | reverse complement strand
ATACAAAATCCAACGGCATATTGTCAACACACACATAACAAAAATCTTCCAAGAGATTTAATACTTGGCTTTTTCCTGCACCCGATATTCCTGAAATTATCAAAAACTTATTCTTCATTTTTACTTTTTATTTCTTCCAACAATTTTTTATTCATTTCGACAGCAGCAAAATATCCCCTGTTCTTTAATCTTTGATTCAAACTTGCCGTCTCGACAATAATTGCTAAATTCCTTCCAGGAGCAACCGGCACTGTGATTTCAGGAACCTTTACACCTAAAATATTAGCAAAATTTTCATTAAGGCCAAGTCTTTCAACCTTGTCCGCTTCATTCCAATGAACAAGATTGATAACCAGCTCAATTTGTGATTCGTCGAGAATATTTGCAATACCAAACATATTTCTGATATCGATTACACCTACACCTCTCAGCTCCATATGATGTTTTACCACGCCTGTAGCTTTACCCATTAAAATTCTTCCGTAACGCTTAGTTATTTCAACGATATCATCGGAAACTAACATATGGCCTCTTTTAACAAGTTCCAACGCACATTCAGATTTACCGACTCCGGATTTTCCTCTGATAAAAACGCCAAGTCCGTAAACATTACATAAAACGCCATGGACTTTCTGCATTGGAGCGAGCTTTTCGTCCAAATAAAAAAGAAGGTCTCCCAAAAGTTGTGCCGTGGATAACGGCGTGCTTATGAGAGGCACATTTAATTTATTAAAAACTTCCAGCATCGATTTTAAAGGTTCAAACGATCTTGTAATAATACAACATGGAACCTGTGCGGGCGAAAAAACTTTCGTCAACATTTCGCACTGTTTTTCGTAGGATAAAGATGTAAGGAAAGTATGTTCTGCAATTCCTATTATCTGCACTCTCTCGTAAGGCAAATGAGCAAAATAACCTGCGAACGCAAGCCCCGGTCTGTTAGTATCGGGAACGGTAATTCTCCTTTTCAAACCACCGGAACCTGCAATTAACGTAAGTTTTAAATCTTCTGCTTTTTCTTCGATTAAAGTGCCAACCGTTAAAACCGGCATTGTTTAATAGGCATCCTCTTGTTGGATTATTTTTACTACATCTTCTTTTGTTTCTGCATCTTTAATTGCTTGTCTTAAGAATTTATCTTTGAAAAGTCTTGAAATTCTCGATAAAGCTTTTAAATGCTGACCTGTAACTTCAACCGGACCTACTAAAAGGAATATTATATAAACAGGTTCTCCGTCTAAAGAATTAAATTCTATTCCTTTTTTGGATATACCCAAAACACCTATTTGTTCTGATAAAACATCAGTTTTACCGTGAGGAATTGCAACACCCTGCCCTATCCCCGTAGAACCAAGTTTTTCTCTTTCAAGAACAACATCGATAATCTCTTCCGCATTCTTGATTTTCTTTGAAGTTTTCAAAAGTTCTATCAATTCAACGATAGCATCTTTTTTGTTTTGTGCTTTCAAATCCACCGTGATGGCATCTTGGGATAAAAAATCCATAATGTTCATTTTTTGTTAAGCCTCCTTAGAGTATTAAAAATTTTTTAATTATTTATTTCCGGTTCCAACATTACCAAAGAACCGCTGTCTTTTCTGTATAAAACATTCAATTTATCTGTAGAAGCATTCAAGAACATATAAACTCTGTAATTCAACGAATCCATTTCGTTTATTGCTTCTTCTATCGATATAGGATGTATATCAAATCTCTTAATTTCAGAAATTTTTGTTCTGGAATCTTCCATAGTATCATAAGAGAAAACATCTGCTTTGATCTTCTTTGATTTTGATACTTTCAAGTTAGCTTTTCTGTGAATTTTTGAAATTTATTTTTCTTTTTTT
>JAFPUA010000204.1 GCA_017413305.1 Candidatus Ruminimicrobiellum caprinum | reverse complement strand
TATTGAAATTAAAATAAAAAATAACGCAAAAAATAAAAATTTTATTTTTATATTTTCTTTTCTATTTTTGACAGCAAAATTTTTTATAGAAGAAATTTCTTTTTTCTGTTTTAACATAGAAAAAAGAAAAAAAATTAAACAAAATATTGAAATAGCAAACAATATTAAATAAACAATCATTTTTAAAGTTTAAATACAGGAACCAACTTGTAGCCATCAGCTGAAGTGTCATCTTTTTCCAACAAAGAAATTTCAGTAACTTTTCTTGATCCGTCAGGGAATCGCGAAATTTGTACTATAATGTCTATTGCAGAAACTATCATGGAAACGATAGATTTTTCAGGCAAATCAAAGCCCGCCATAAGAGACATTACAACAAGTCTTGAAACAGCATCTTGGCAAGAATTGGAATGAACGGTGGTCATGGAACCGCTATGCCCCGTATTCATTGCCTGTAACATATCCAGTGTTTCCCCTGCTCGACATTCGCCGACAATTATTCTATCCGGACGCATTCTTAAAGAATTTATTACAAGTTGTCTTATGGTTATTTCTGAAGTCCCCTCAAGAGATTTCGGCCTTGACTCTAAACGCACAACATGTTCCTGTTGTAATTGAAGTTCTGCAGAATCTTCTATCGTGATAATTCTTTCTTTTTGTCCGATAAATGACGAGATTATGTTTAACAATGTCGTTTTTCCAGAACCTGTTCCGCCGGAAATTAAGATATTTTTCTTTTCAGAAACAGATTTTTTTAAGAAATCTATCATTTCTTGCGTTATGGAGCCATAGTTTATTAATTCTTCAGAAGACAACTTATGTTTAGCAAACTTTCTTATGGTAAGTATTGATCCCTGCAAAGATACAGGAGAAATAACTGCATTTACTCTGGAACCGTCTTTAAGTCTTGCATCAACTATCGGAGATGCCTCATCAATATGGCGACCTATGGAAGAAACTATCCTGTTTATAACAGTTTTAAGTTTTTCCTCGTCATTAAATTTTATTTCTGTCTTTTCTATTTTACCGTTGCGTTCTATATAGATATTGTTGCAACCGTTAACCATAATTTCAGTAACTGTTTCGTCCGCAAGCAAATCTTCTATCACACCAAGCCCGGCAATATCATCAATTAATTCTTTTGAAATTCTGTTTTTTATATCTGTATCCAGAACAACTCCATATTTGGAAAGAAGTTCCGATATTTTAAGTTTGATTGTATCAGATAAAACCGTTCTGTCTTGTTCTTCGGAATAATCTTTTATTTCATCAATTAAATCTTTATGTAGCCTGTCTTTTAAGATAAAATAGTGTGAAGAATTTAAAGAATATAAATCTTTTTGTTCTGTAAAAATTTTATTGTCGGTATTAATAATATCAACAATATTATTTACTGCTTTAACAAATTCATTCCCATCGTCGTTAAACATAAAATTAGATTTTTGAATTTCCGTTAAAGACCTTACCGACAAATCTATACCTATTGAATTTTTAGGATATATATTTGATTC
>JAFPUA010000203.1 GCA_017413305.1 Candidatus Ruminimicrobiellum caprinum | reverse complement strand
TATTTTCATTCCGATACGGATAGTAAAGCTTTTTCGATAATAAGTGCAATGAAAACAATAAATTATATTTTATGTTCTTCGGAAAGAGAGGCTTTTCTTGTTGAAAGACAACTTATAAAAAAAGTCCAACCTTATTTCAATGCAATGTGGAAGGACGATAAAACTTATCCGTACATAAAATTAACGATAGCTGAAGATTTTCCAAGACTTGTAATGACAAGGAAATTAATAAAAGATGGTTCTTTATATTTCGGCCCTTATCCGCAAATAACATATATAAAAAAATTAATACTTTGGCTAAATAAAATTTTTAAAATAAGACCTTGCAAAATAAATTTTTCCGAAAAAGAGTTGCCTAAATTAGAAAAAGTAAAATCTTGTTTATATTATCATACCGGTTTATGTTTCGGTCCATGTATGGAAAAAATATCGTCACTTGATTATAAAAACAATTTGAAAGAAGTTGAAATATTTTTTAACGGCAAACTAAAAAAATTGGCTGATACTTGGCAAAAAGAAATGTTGGAATTAAGTGATAAACAAGAATACGAAAAAGCAAAAGAAATAAGAGACAGACTTTTTGCAATACAATCTATAAGCCAAAGAGTTTCTATAAGAGAAATTAGTATAGAAGATATTAACCAATATGTTTCAAAGACAGATTCTTTACAAGAGTTAAGAGAAGTATTGAAACTTCATAAGTTACCTGCAGTAATGGAATGTTTTGATATTTCAAATACATCCGGAACAAACCCTGTTGCATCTATGGTAAGATTTGTAAATGCTAAACCCGATAAATCAGGATATCGTAAATTTAAAATAAAAACGGTTCATCAAATAAATGATTTTGCTATGATAAAAGAGGCAGTATTTAGAAGATATTCGGGTATTATAAGAAGAAACGAACAATTTCCGGACTTAATTGTTATAGACGGAGGCAAAATTCAACTTGCCTATGCACAATCTGCACTTGATGAAATAGGAATTTATATACCTATGATTTCTCTTGCCAAACAAGAAGAAGAAATTTTCATGGTAGGTAAACAAAAATCTATAATGTTACCCAGAAATTCGTTGGGTTTAAGATTGTTGCAATCCATAAGAGACGAAGCTCATAGGTTTGCTATTACTTTTCATAAACAACTACGTGCTAAGGCTTTTATAAAATAAAAGCCTATTTATATCGACCTTAATATTTTGGTTATAATTTTGCAACTAACTCAATCGAGTACCGCTTTCGCGAAAAGTACACTTCATTCGTTAGTTGCTTCATTCTAACTCAAAATCTTAAGATCTTTAACTACAAACTGCAATTAGAAATTAGTAATTAGTAATTAGTAATGAAAAATTAGCAACGGCAAACAACAAACCATAAACCGAATCTGTAAACTAAAAATTTGCTTTTCAAAATTTTCCATATATATATGTCGTTGTCGTTTTCACCATTTCACCAACGAATTGTTTATAATTCGTGTTCACCCATTCACCTGTCGTTATAGTTGTTTCAAAATATTCACCCTATCACATAATAACCCTGTAACCATTAAAATTGCTTTCAGCAATTTTAATATGCTCCTTTATGGAAAATAACAACAAGGATTGTTTTTAATAATATTTTTAAGTCCAAATTTAAAGACCAGTTATCAACATAAAAAATCTCAAGTTCCAATCTTTTCTCATCATTAAGCAAGCTTCTTCCTGATACTTGCCATAATCCTGTAATTCCTGGTAAAACTTTAAATATTTTTTTATAACTATAATTATGATATCTTTTTTTTATTTGTTCCAATTCCCATTGAACAATAGGTCTGGGACCTACAAGAGACATTTCACCTTTTAAAATATTAAATAATTGAGGTAATTCATCTATACTGTATTTTCTTATAATTTTTCCTATTTTTGTAATTCTTGGATCGTTTTCCATTTTAAAAAAAATATTTTGATTATTGTTTTCTTGTAATTCTTTTAGTTTAGTATCGGCATCTTTACACATACTTCTGAATTTATAGCAATAAAATTTTTTTTCATTATAACCGATTCTAAGATGT
>JAFPUA010000202.1 GCA_017413305.1 Candidatus Ruminimicrobiellum caprinum | reverse complement strand
CAACAAGACGGCAGCAGGCAGAGAACAGAACAGAAGAGTTGATATTCTTATCTTAAAAGAAGATGAGAATGACAATATAACAAAAACATCAAATGTAGAGTATGATCTACAAAATTAAAAAAGGAGACAGAACCATGAAAAGACTTACAAGTCTGGCAGTAGCAGCTGTATTCATGTTGGGCGTTTCAGGTATTGCTTTTGCAGCACCTAAAGCAGCTAAAGCAGCTGCAAACACGAAACCTTCTTTTAAAGCTTTCGCAGTTTATGTTGAAAATGCTTCAAAAGAAAATCATTTTGCACCTTCCGGATGGATGGGTGATTTCGGCGACTTGAAACTTAATCAAGCTTGTACAGAAACTCCTAGAAGCGGTAATACTTGCATAAAGATTACTTACAGTGCAAAAATGACTCAGGGCGCAGGATGGACAGGTATATTCTGGCAGCAACCTGCAAACAACTGGGGAGAAAAGAAAGGTGGTTATGATTTAACCGGAGCTAAAAAGCTTACTTTCTGGGCAAGAGGAGCTCAGGGTGGCGAAAAAATTGCAGAATTTAAAGTTGGTGGTATTACAGGAGAATATCCTGACACAGATTCTTCAAGCATCGGACCTATCGAACTCACAAAAGAATGGCAGAAATATACTATCGATTTAGATGGCAAAGATTTAAGCCATATCATCGGTGGTTTCTGCTTTGCAGCATCAAAAGATGACAATCCTAACGGATTTGTAATTTATTTTGATGACATCATTTATGAATAATTTGATGTTTTAGTTATAGTTATGAAGCAGGAACGAAAGTTCCTGCTTCGTAACAACGGTTTTTTACAGCTTTATTTGTGAACAGATAATATAATAACGATAGAAAAACTGATAACCTAAATTTGTTTAGAAACAAAACTATAGAAAACTAATTTGAAGTACAGTAGAATACGATGAAAAAGAATAAAATATTATTTTTAATACTTTCTCTTTTCTGTATGGTATCTTTCATTTCATGCGACAGATATCCTGTAGAGGCTATTGTTGGTTTAGGCTCACCTATAAAATCGTGGCCTGATCCATGGTATATTTATGACGATCAAATAAATACCAGAGGAAGTATGGAACCCTATGTATGGAAAGACGATCCGTATTGTGCTACATGGAGCTATGCTGCAGTAAACTTTTCTTGGACGAACAATGTAAAACGTGGCAATAAATGTATGTACTTCACTTATATAGGAAACTCTTCCGATACAAGCGGCGCAACTTATTTCGGGTTCGGCCTTATGGCAAGAGAAGTTCTCGGTGAAAAAATTGCCCTCGGTAAAGCCGGATATAATAACATGAGATTCTGGATAAGAGGCTCTTTAAACGAAAATTGTAATTTTGTAATAGAAATTCCCGGAACAGCAGTAAAAAGAACTGTTACATCAGCTGAAATTACATCAGAATGGCAAGAAATTGTTGTTCCTATGAGCAGTATAATATTAACAGATGAAGTAGAATTTGATATAGCTTTTTCACTTGCAGCTATCGATGGAACTATACCGACAAACGGCGGAACAGTTTATCTTGACGATATAACTTTTGAAAAATAAATATATGTTTAAAAAAATATTTACATTAATTATCTCAATAGCTTTGTTAAGTTCTGTAAATGTAAGCACAGTCAGTGCTTGCAGCTTAACATGCGATTTTTCGGAATATACTGCTACAAATGCAGCTATTCGTTCTGCTGTTATGCCCGGTTGGGGACAGAGATGGAATGAGCAAAAAACTAAAGGCTGGATAGTTTTTGGTGTTTTTGCGGCAACAGTTTTCGGGACATTTTATTATCTTAATAAATCTGAAAGTGATTACCGCTCTTATGAAAAGTTAGGTTCAAGAGATTCTCACTATTATGACGATTACGAAAAAGATTTAAATACTTCCAGAATTTTTGGAATTTTAGCAGTAGCAACTTGGATATATGCAGTTGTTGATGCATACATTGTTGCAGATAAAAAATCTCAGGAATATGTTTACAGCAAATTTAATGTAAATACTTACGGAAAAGACGGTTTAATTGTTACATATAAAACAAGATTTAATATTTAAAAAATTATGAACTTCAAAAAAATATTTTTATTATTACTGTTAACATTTTTTGTTTTTGGTTTTTCGGCATGTACTAAAAGAGGAAAACTTATTGACAATGCTATTGTGTTGCAGATAGAACCTGCAGGTAAAATTTCAATGTCTGTAGGGGACAACAAAACATTAAAAGCAATTATAAAAAATATAAAATTTGAAGAAGTTTCTCATGCAGTTAGTTGGTCAATATCAGACAGCAGTTTAGGAAGTTTTTCCGACTCATCAGCTAAAGAAACTGTCTTTACTGCAGAAGCAACTGGCACGGGAACTATCAAATTGTCCTGCGAAGGGTACTTTGTTACCGCAGATATTACAATCTCATAAATTAAATAAATTCGGATAAAATTGAATTTGAAACAAATAATGAGTGTTCCGTAAAGGACACTCTGTTGTTTTTTATGGTAAGCATTTCTTGTTTAATATACTTTTCTAAAATATCTTTTTTGT
>JAFPUA010000201.1 GCA_017413305.1 Candidatus Ruminimicrobiellum caprinum | reverse complement strand
TATAAAAATATTGAAGATTTAAGAGAGAAATCATACTGTTATTATAAAAAAAATATTCAAGGGCAAGCAATAGATATAGGTTCTTATAAAAATATAAGAATATCAAGAAAATCTGCAGAAAGATATAAACATTATGGAGCAGATGAACGAAAGTTGTTAATAGTTATCAAATTGTTAGAAATATTAAAAACAGCAAAATATTGCAGGGCTTCTGATAAATATAAGGATAGAAGTGATAATATTGTTAAATTTTATTATTTTACAAATAAAATTAAATTAAAAAATGAAGAATATTTCGTGTATATAACTATTGGTGAAGATAATAGAGGTAATTTGTTTTACGATTTAGATGAAAAGAAAGAACCTTAAAGAGTTGACCCCAAAACAAGTGAGGTGTCCTTAAGGTTCTTTAAATAGTATAGCTTAAAAATTTAAAATAGTCAATGTTTTGTTTGGTAATTTATGATTGGCATCGATATAGAAGAAATTTCAAGATTTAAAAAACTAATAAAAGATAAAAAATTTGTTGAACGAGTTTTTTCTAAAGAAGAGATAAAATATTGCTCTTCAAAGAAGAACTCTCTTCAGCATTTTGCTGTGCGTTTTGCAGGTAAAGAGGCAGTTTGGAAAGCAATAAATGATAGAAAGAAAAATATTGTTATAACGGATATTTCTTTTAAGTCTTTACCGTCGGGAAAGCCGGAAGTGTATATAAAAAATAAAAAAGTGAAAAATATAGAAGTTTCGTTCTCGCACACTAAATCTACAGTAGTAGCTGTTGCAATTTTAAAACAAAAATGAAAAATATATTTAAAAGAGAAAAAACGAGTTTTAAAAATGATTTTGGGCACGTTTTAGTTATCGCAGGTTCTCGCAATATGCCCGGTGCGGGGGTATTGTGTGCAAATTCCGCAATTGTATCCGGTGCAGGGCTTGTAACATTTGCGTTTCCTGAATCCGCATACATCGGAGTTTGTGCAAATGTCAAGCCGGAAATAATGTTGTTTCCTCTTGAAGAAAAAAATGGCAAACTTACAAAAAATGCACATAAACAAGTAATGGATTTTATTGATAAAAGAAATATAACTTCTGTTGTAATCGGTTGTGGGCTTGGCTTAAAAGAAAAGAAATTTATAACAGATTTAATTTTTTCAATAATAAAAAAAGATATTTTTGTGACGATAGATGCCGATGGCTTAAATGCGCTTGAGGGAAAACAGAAAAATAATATAATAAAAGAGTTTATAACCGCAAAAGCAAAAATAATTATCACTCCCCATCCGAAAGAGTTTGAAAGAATATCTCATATAAAATATAACAGCGACGATAAATATAGAAAAGAAATAACAAAAACTTTTGCAAAAAATAATAATATAATTTGTGTTCTGAAAGGGTATAAAACAGTCGTTTCTGACGGCAAAATTGTTTATGTAAATAATACCGGTAATCCCGGCATGGCTACTGCCGGTAGCGGAGATGTTTTGGCAGGAATGATTTCTGCAATAGTATGCAATAAAGAAACTGATCTGTTGAAAAGAGTTTCAACGGCAGTTTATTTGCATGGTTTAGCAGGCGATATTGCTGCAAAAGAAAAAACAGAAACTTGCCTAACCTCAAGTGATATAATTGCGAATTTACCAAAAGCAATTTTAAAGGAGTTAAAATGAACTTGTTTAAAACTTTACAAAATATTCGTCGTACAATACACAAAAATCCGGAATTGAGTACGAAAGAATATAAAACTGCAGATTTTGTTGAAAAAATATTAAAAGAAAATGGGATAAAAACTTACAGACTTTGCAAGACAGGTGTAATAGGTATACTGGAAGGCAAGAAAAAATCTTCTAAAAAAACAAAAACGGTAGCATTAAGGGCAGACCTTGATGCGTTACCGATACAAGAAAAAAATAATCATTCGTATAAATCGCAAAATCCGGGTGTAATGCACGCATGCGGGCACGACGGAAATACTACCATTTTACTTGGCGCAGCAATGATATTAGCCAAACAAACAGAAAATTTTTCCGGAAAAGTTCAGTTTGTTTTTCAGCCTGATGAAGAAACTGCAGGCGGTTCTGAAAAACTGATTGAAAACGGAGTCCTTTCCAAAAATAAAGTTGATAGTATTGTAGGTGTACATGTAAGCCCTTGGGTAAAAACCGGACAAGTTGCATTAAAATATGGTGCAATGATGGCGGGTGTTGATAAATTTGTTATAGAGATAAAAGGTCTTTTAGGACATGGTGCATATCCGCACTTGTCGAAAGATCCTATCGTTGCAGCAAGCGAATATGTAATGAGTTTACAGACGATAGTTTCCAGAATTATTAACCCCATAGAACCGGCAGTAGTTACCGTAGGTAAAATTGATGGCGGCACACAGTATAATATAATTGCCGATAAAGTAACTATCGTTGGAACAGTCAGAACTTTCAGTCTTAAAACAAGGGAGCTTATAAAGAAAGAAATGATTAAGAGATTAGACGGAATATGCAAGTCTTATTCTATGGAATATACTTTTGATTATCAGTTATTGAACAGTCCATTAATAAATACGGTGTCGGTAGTAGATTTGTGCTTAGATACTGCAAAAAAATGTTACGGTGATAAAAATGTTGTTTTACTTGAATATCCGTCTATGGGCGGGGAAGATTTTGCAGAGTATCTGAAAGTGGTTAAAGGTGCTTTTGTTTATGTTGGAACAGCTTCCAATGAGAAAACTTCTTACCCTTGGCACCATGAAAAGTTTGATATGGACGAAACTGCCCTTCCAAAAGGCGCAGAGCTTATGGCTAAAATTGCGTTAGCAATTTTGAAATAATAAAAATACCGAAATTACTAATTGCTCATTGCTAATTTCTAATTTTTTTGGTGGACAGAATTTAAAATTTTTAATATAATAACGAAGTATAAAGCTAAATAAACTACAAGAGGAATAAATATGAAAAGAGATGTATATTGCGGTAAAGTAGATGAATCTTTTATAGGTAAACAGATTGTCGTCAGTGGTTGGGTTCATTCCAGGCGTGATCATGGCGGAGTTATTTTTATTGATTTAAGAGATAGAGAAGGAATAGTTCAGATAGTTTTTCAGCCGGAGAAAAAAGAAATTTTCGCTCAGGCAGAACACTTAAGAAGTGAATATGTTTTGTCGGTTAAAGGGCTTGTTCGCAACAGACCTGAAGGAACAGTTAACCCTAATATGTTTACCGGAAAAGTAGAAATTGTCGTTGAAGAGTTGGAAATAATCAATTCTTGCCCTGTACTTCCTTTGGAGGTTGATGATTATAAAGAAACATCGGAAGAAATAAGATTAAAATACAGATATCTTGACCTCAGAAGGCCATCTTTTCAGAAAAATTTTATTTTAAGACACAAAATTTCTCAGACGATAAGAGAATATCTTAACAAAGAAGGCTTCCTTGAAATAGAAACTCCTTTCTTAACAAAATCCACGCCTGAAGGTGCGAGAGATTTTTTAGTTCCTGCGCGTTTAGCACACGGAAGTTTTTATGCTCTTCCTCAGTCGCCGCAGATATTTAAACAGATTTTGATGGTGGCAGGTTTTGACAAATATTATCAGATAGCAAGATGTTTCAGAGATGAAGATTTGCGTGCAGACAGACAGTTGGAGTTTACGCAGGTTGATATGGAAATGTCTTTTATTGACGAGCAGGATATTATGACTATTGTTGAAAATATGCTTTCCGGAATATTTAAAAATGTTTTAAATATAGATATACAAACACCATTTTTAAGAATGCCCTACGATGAGGCAATGCTCCGTTTCGGTTCCGACAAACCTGATACAAGGTTTGCAATGGAAATAAAGGATTTCACTAAGGAACTTGCAAACTGCGGATTTGGAGTGTTTAAAAATGTTATTGCAAAAGGTAATGTTGTAAGAGGTTTGTGTATTACCGGCGGTGCAAAGTTTTCCAGATCGGAAATTGACGGTTTAACAAAATTCGTTGCTGAGTTCGGTGCTAAAGGGCTTGCTTGGATGAAGATAACCGCTAACGGTGCAGAATCGAATATTGTTAAATTCTTTACTA
>JAFPUA010000200.1 GCA_017413305.1 Candidatus Ruminimicrobiellum caprinum | reverse complement strand
CTCTTTTTTCATATAAGTACTGTCGGCAAAACTATTATTTAATACTTCCGCATAATCATAAAAACTGCTCAAACTCTTCAATCTGTCATCTTCGGGAACAAGTTCAATATTTGTATTCTTATCAATATTGGTCACGCTTACCACAAAATCACCTTCCGGCAGATACTGTCCAAGCTCTTTTAACATATAACTGAACTTTGTACTTTTAGCATTTAATTCCTTAATTGCCTTAAGTCTGTAATAATAATAATCCCACTCTTTTTCCATCTGATTAATTTTATACTTTCCTCTTTTCTGCAAAATAGAATTTTTAACATCCGTAATTTCACTTGTGATACTTGTCAAATTATCATAAGAAAAGAACGAAAGCACAAACAAAGCAAGTATTGCAAAATGAACAACAATATTAAGAATTTTTAACAACTTAAGAATAAGATAGTTGTACTTTTCTTTGTTAACTAAATTTTCAACATAATTTATGTTATACATTATTTCTTCTCCTTTTCAAGTGCCAAGCCTAAAGCTACAGGCAAGAAATAACCTAAATCTTTATTTGAATATCCTATAAAATTATTATCTTCCAACGGGTTCCATTTTGAGGTTGTTATACCCATAGTTTTTTCTATAAAAGAATCTAAACCGTCGGTTAAACAACCGCCGCCGGTAACAACTATTCTGTCAACAGAAATTACAAACTGTTTATTAACACAGTATTCTATGGAAGTAAAAATGTTTTCTATCAAAGAAGAGGTAGTCTTTTTCAAAACATTAGGCATAAAGAAATTTATTTTATTTTTTAATTCTTTATTCATTTTTATCTCTTCTGCAAGAACTTCTTTTACCATATAGGTGGACGCAATTTCTTTTGTTATTGTGTGTCCGCCGAAATCAATATCTTTAAAAAAAACTAATTTGCCGCCCTTTAATATCACTATATTTGTAACATCGTTACCGATATTCAACAACGCCACATTTTCTTTGTCTCTATAGCTCGGGCCAAACTGTTCAAAAGCATTTGTTAATGCCAAAGTTTCCATCGTAACACCTTTAACAACTATGTTCCCGACGGAAGCAATATTAATTTTACTGTCTATTATTTGCTTAGGTGCTGCCGTACAAATAATGTTGGTAGTTTTTTTATCTTCACCCTTAATAAACATATGGGTGGTGTACATCGCTTCACCTTCTTCTCTCATTGCATTGTTAAATTCGTTGATAGCATTTTGTTTTACTTCTTCTGAAGGGGCATCTTCTTCCTCGTTTACAAGGTTAATATTTTTATCTATCAGATCTGCTCCGCCAACTGCCAAGAAAGCACTATCTTTACTTATATCACAATCTTTTAAAATAGAACTTAAAATTTCGGATTTTTCGTTATCTTCCAAATCCATAACATTTTTCATGGCAGCAATAACAGACACCTGTTTTCTATTATCTTCCTGTTCTTCTACATCTTCCAAACTGGAACTTCTTTTACTGCCGTTATTTATAATTTTACACACTTTAATGTAACTTGTACCGATATCTATTCCTATCACATTTCCTCCTCGGAAAAATTCTATTTTAATTAATAATTATTAGCTTACTGTCGTTGACTTACGCCAACAAACAAATTTTTTCGCGGTATCCGAACTGTCAAAAACATATGTTGTCGGCTGTCCTTCTTCAATTTTTTCTTTATAGTAATATGTGCTGCTTGATACAAAAAAGTAAGTAAGCGTCGTTTCAATAGTTTGTTTTGCAAAATGATTTTCTACCACTGCAGAAGTTGATACTCGTATCTTGTAAGCACCTAATATTGTTTCAGGTAAACCGTTAGATGAAGAACCCTGATGCTCATATACATTGTACAAATTTCCTATTTCTCTTATATACTGAGGTTTTGTAGAATTTCTTTCATCGTCACTTAATTTCGATATTGTTACGGTGCAATTGTTAAGTGTCATAGTTTTTGCACCGGAACTTGTCTCATCAAAAAGGTCTTCATGCGACATTCTGTCAATATGATATCTTGCATACTCTATAGCACCTTCTGCAGCGTAATAAGTTTTCAGTTTGGTTCTATCTGCAACACTTACCAAATTCTGCATAGAAAAAAGTTTCATTACGGCAAGCCCTGCCACCATTATTATTAACATGCTGGCAACTGCTACAGGAAGTAAGGAACCTTTATTATTTAATATCATTATCTCCCCTTAGAGGTAAAACACAACATTTTTCTTTTCTGTCTTACGGTATCAATTTTTTTATCACTTAAAACTTCATCATATATTATACCAATATTTAATTTTTGATATCCGCCCTTAGTATCTGCATCATTTTTTTCTACAGAATAATAAATTTTCTTTACATTACTTAAAGCTAAAATTGTATTTCCGTTATCGTTTTTATATAAATTATAAGAATTGTTTCCGGGCTGAGGAGCACTGAAGATATCTTTTGCTTTAGCAGCATCGTTGCTGATAGCATCAACATTAGAAACAAAATAAATATCATTAACAGGAGTTGTACTGTTTCTGTAAACAGGTATAGTTAAAAAAGCAGTACTTGCCGAATTATGCGTAATTTCAGGAGCACCCTGCATAGAATCTCTTAAAGCATTTACTAAAAATCTAAAATTATTTGTATTTTTAGATGCGTCGCTTAAGCGAGAAAAAGTCTGCTGAGCAGATAACATCATTGTATAAACCGTCAATATAACAATGGCAGATACTCCCAAAGCACAGAGCATCTCTGCCAATGTAAACGCTTTATTAAGTTTAAAAAATTCTTTTATTTTTTTCATATATTAAATTCTTTCCCAATTAGGATACACAAAAGTAGTAAGAACTATGGAATAAATATCCGTCGTTGCATCTTTCTTAACATACGCTGTCGACGATATTTGCTTTAAATATGGCGCAGGGTCCGGAGTCAATTGTGAAGTTAACATAAAATAACTTACTGTTCTATCACTCCCCAATGTTTCTTCAGCAGCAGTAATTTTATCATTAGCTATAGCATACTTTGAAGATTCCAAATTACTTACAACATTATTAAGTACCGTCTGATATTCGTCATTTTCCGAGCGGTATTTCCAAGCGGCATCAAAAAAAGATAACCCATATACGGAAAGTATCATCACTATTGATATAGAAACCAATACTTCCGATAAAGATAAACCTTTGATGTTTTTTAAAATTTTTCTCATAGTTAATTCATTGCATCCGTATAAACAATTGATCCGTCTGCAGGGTTATAAACTGCCGTAACCTTTACATCAGTAAAGTTGTTATCATCATTATTTGTTGTATCTTTTACTATTACCGTTAACTTTTTGTCGCCACCGTAAGCAACTTTAAATGCAGTAAAATATTTATTAGTTTTTGCATCTATAAACAATGCAGGAGCTTTAGTTGTATATGCCGACATGGAAAGGAATGTACCTGCGTTACTAAAATAATTCTTTTCTTGAGCAATTATCTGGTCAGCAAAAAGTCTGCCCTCATTAAGCATAGCGACTTTAACATGCCCCCTTCCGTAAAAAGCCCATGTTATAACCAATGTAATAATCATTGATATCGTAACAATCAATTCAGTTAATGTAAAAGCCTTATTATTTTTCAACATTTTCCCTACCTGTAGTTTATTGTACATTGTCATCTTAAACTTGCTGGTTCACCATAGCACCTGCCATACTGAATATAGGCAAGTACAATGCCACAACAATAAAACCAACCATTATACCTAAACCTACTATCAAAACCGGCTCAATAATAGAACTTAAACTTGCAACCGTAGTGTTAACTTCTTCATTATAATAATCAGTAACTTTCATAAACATCTCGTCCATTTGTCCTGTTTTTTCACCTACGGCGGTCATTCTTATAACAAGTCTCGGGAATACATTATATTTTTCCATATTCGCCGAAAAAGATTGCCCGGAAATAACTGCAGATCTGATATTTTCAAGTATCTGTTTAATATATGTATTATTAACGGTACTTGCAGATATCTGAATAGAAACAACAATATCAACACCGCTTTTTACCAGTGTAGATAATGTTTGGAAATATCTTGCAAATATCATTTTCGTATATATAGGACCAAAAATAGGAACTTTAAAAAACGATTTATGCCACATCAACAACCCTTTCGGTGTTTTTGTAACAATCTTAAAGATAATAAATAACACTATCAGTCCAACTATTATAAAGCCCAGTCTATCCAATACAAAATGGCTGATAGCAACAACAAATTTTGTTAATGCAGGAAGATCTGCACCGAAAGATGCAAACATTTCTTCGAATTTCGGTATAAGGAATAAAACTATACCTAAAAATACAACAATGAAAAAGGAACCGACAAATGTAGGATACGCCGCAGCAGATTTTATTTTTCTTCTGAGCTTAACGGAATTTTCTATATACTCAGCCAAATCAGTCAACACTTCACCGAGCTGACCGGACCTTTCTCCCACAGCAATCATGGAAACAAATGTATTATCGAATATTTTTTTATGTTTGGAAAGTGCTTGCGATAAAGGAATACCGTTTTTAATATCTTTTACGATTCTCTGCAAAATATTTGCAAAATATCTATTCTGTACCATCATGGAAACATCGGTAACAGCTTCTAATATATTAACACCGGCGTTAACCATGGTAGCAAGCTGCCTAGCAAAAACGGCAATATCGCTCATCTTTACTCTGCCGTTTTCGGCATTCTTATTTGTCAGCCCTAAGTTTTTAAGACCGGCAAGAAAGTTTTTCTTTATTTCAATTTCGGTATAACCTTTAGCATTTAAAATCTCTATAGCTCTGTTTTCGCTTGTGGCATCAATAGAAGCATTTATCAGCCTGCCTCTTGCATTTTTTGCTCTATAATGAATTTTAGGCATTTATATTCCTTCAATACAAAATTTATTTTTCCGTTACTGTTGTTGCCAAAACTTCTTCTATTGTTGTTACACCCTCTTTCAATTTTGCTAATGCCGCTTGTCTCAAAGACACCAACCCTTGATCATTTGCGATTTTTCTCAGTTCGGCATACCCTGCACCTCTTGATATAGCATCTTTCAATTCACTGGTAACATTTAACATTTCAAATATTGCAGTTCTTCCTTTGTATCCCATACCGTCACAGTTTCTGCAACCCTCACCTTCATAAACTTTAACAGATCTATCTATACCAAGCTTTTTATAAACATCGTCGGGAACATTTTCAACTTCTTTCTTACAGTGAGGACAAATAACTCTTACAAGTCTTTGTGCAATAATAAGATTTAAAGCATCTGCAAGCAAGTATTCTTCCACACCCATGAACACCATTCTGGAGATGGTACTGACGGTATCGTTGGTATGCAATGTAGAGAACACCAAATGTCCGGTGAGAGCTGCCTGAATAGCAATTTTGGCAGTCTCAGAGTCTCTGATTTCTCCGACCAGAATTACATCAGGGTCCTGTCTCATGAAAGTTCTTAACACTCTTGCAAAGTCAAGACCGATGTTCGGCCTAACATTTACCTGATTGATACCTTTCATTTCGTATTCGACAGGATCCTCAACGGTAACAATGTTGATATCCGGCTGGTTAATATCAGAAAGCGCAGAATAAAGTGTAGTAGTTTTACCGGAAGATGTAGGCCCCGTAACAAGTATCATTCCGTAAGGAGCCGTAATTGACTCTTTAAAAAACGCCAATTCCTGTTTAGAAAAACCTACTCTGTTTATATCAAGTCCGAACAAACTTTTTGCCAAGATTCTTAGCACTATCTTTTCACCCCAAATTGTCGGGATGATAGAAACTCTCACATCTATTCTCTGATTAAGCACATTGATTCTGCATTTTCCGTCTTGAGGAAGACGACGCTCCGCGATATCCAAGAAAGACATAATCTTGATTCTGGATACGATTGCGGGATAATATTTTTTTGCGGGAGCATGCATATTACGCAACTCACCGTCGATTCTCATTCTTAAAGAAACACCTTTTTCAAAAGGTTCCAAATGAATATCACTGGCTTTCTTTGTAACAGCATCAAAGAAAATTGAATTAACATACTTTACAACAGGTGCGGCATCTGCATCAGAAATATCGTTTTCATCGATATTTGTCGTTGTTTCATCGTCAACCTTTATTTCATCTTCGCCATCTTCACCGAGAGAACTTCTAACATAGTATCTTTCTATAGCAGAAAGGATGTCAGCTTTTGCCGCCAACACCACTGAAATTTTCTTACCTGTAATTTTTGCGATTTCATCTCTATAAACAACATTCGTAGGGTCATCCATGGCAAGAACCATATTATCTTCCGAAATACTTATCGGGAAAGCATTATATTTTCTTGCACTTTTCTCGTCGAAATTCAAAAATACATTTTCTTTTAAATTTAAATCTTCCAGCTTAACATATTCTATACCTAAAGAAATTCCCAGACATTCAAGAAAATTCTCCTCGCTGACATATCCCTTTGAAACGAGATATTCACCGAGTTTCTGTTTTTTCCCTACAGACTCCGTAACTGCTTCCTGAAGCTGTTCTTTAGTTATGTAATTCTTGCTTAAAAGAACTTCACCAATGTATTTCTTTCTAAAAATATCCAAAGCCATGCTGACTCCTTTTAAACATTCTTCAAGTTTTATTATATATTTACTTTGTATTATACCTTAAAAGTAAGATATTGTCAATGAGAAAAAATATATTTGATTATTATGCGGAGGCCATAAGTCTGTGCATTCTGCTTGTTTGTTCATTAAGAGATAAGGCTTCTTTGGCAGATTCTTCCAAGACAGCCTCTTCAAATGCAATAGTTTTAGGACGCTGTATTTCCGTATCGGAATAAATATATGTCATAAAATCGGAAATAAGCATAAACCGATTAGAATTTTTATCAACGATGTTTCCTAAGGCAACTTCCCATTCATCCAAACCTTTAAAAGCGGACAAAATATTACTCTTTTCTTCAGAACTTATAAGTGTCAACAAGAACATGGCACTTTCCAAAACATCTAAAGATATTTCATCCAAACTTTCTTTTTTATTTGCCAAGCCATCCGAAATGACCTGTGCATAAAGGTTTAAGTTACCTGCAATATCATTTGGCAAAATATTTTCTGCATTAAATTCCGAAACAAACGAAACAAGCTTTTGTAGGGCAATTTTCTTTTTCTTGTCAAAAACTTTTGCACTTGCCAAACGCGCTTCTTCCATTAAAGCTTTTTGATCCGTATCATGTTCAATTTGTTTATGATAATCAGCATAATTTAAAACTTTGTTTTCTTGCTGTGCCTGTTTTAATGCATTATACTCTCCGACTTCATGTGTTACCAACTGTTCTAAGAAATAGCGTTTTTCCTGCGACGGCAATTCATCAAGATGTTTTAAGAAAGCTTCACTTATAAAAAGTTTTGCAGTACCATCGGAAACATCAAGCGTTGCAAAAGAATAAGAATCTTCGTTAACGACAAAGTCCAAACCTTTTGACACAACAATTCTCGCACCATCAACCGAAAGTTTTATTTCCAGTTCGGTTTTTAAAAATGTTACATCTTCCTGTGTAAGGAAAGGAGATTCTTCCGACAAAGGATCATATGTTTCCTCAGAATAAATTCCTAAAAGAATCTGTGCCATAAGAACAGGATTATCTCTTATAACAGACACAAATTCTTCTCTTGAATTTGCGATATTTGCCGTCATAGCCAAAACTCTTTGTGTCATATTTCTTGCCCAATCAAGATGCGAAACGGCATAACTTTCAACCAGCTGCTCAACATTGTTCCCCAAAGACATTAATGGAAGAGCCTTTTGTTTTGCATAGTCAATAGTCACAAAAATATTTTCTTTATCTTCGGAAAGTCTTTTATCATTTTTATCGGACACAAGAATTAGATTTAAATCTTCAATATCCACCAGCTGTTTCATAAAATCCCAATCAAAAGTTTTTTCAGTCGATACATTGTATCTGGTGTCATTGATAATAAGGTTATAGTTTTCATTATTCTGCTCAATGTTATATTTTTCTGCT
>JAFPUA010000199.1 GCA_017413305.1 Candidatus Ruminimicrobiellum caprinum | reverse complement strand
TTTGGAACCTGTGTGGTTAAGCCCATTTTATACAATAGATTATAATCCGTTTCATATCCGCAATTATTGTCGATATATTTGTCTTTAATCAATTGCTGTTTGTCAATTTGTATTTCGCCAAAAACAGTTTTCTTTGTTAAATAATAAATTCCTTTTTGGTAAAATCTTAAATTTGTGATTAATTTTTTGTCCAAAATTCTTTTAAAAGCTACAGCTGTTGCAGCCAAGGCTTCTTTTTTCTGTAAGTTATAGTTAGAAGAAACTTTATCTGCAATTCTATTTACGTATATGGGAGTTCCAATATCGTTATTCTTTAATATATCGCAAATAAAATTTACATAAGATTTTTTCATTGTTTTCTTTATCCATTTTGATATATTTTATACTTTAATATAAATTATTTTATGTAAATATTATATCATATTTTGCACAAATAATCAATGCTTTTGTGCAAAACGTAAAATATTTACATATTTTGCACAATTTTATATATTTTTTTATAAATAAAACTATTAGGATTTGTTCTTTTTTAGATTTTTAATTTCTTTTTTTAGAAAAGATATTTCTTCTTCAAACAGTTTGTTTTTTTCTTCTAACAATTCAATTTTATTTTTTATATTTATAATATACTCGTCAGGCTCTATAACATTTCCGCCAAGAAAATAAGAAACTGGTACATTTAATGCAGTAGCAATTTTTTTTATGGAGTTTGTTGTAGGATTGCGTCTCGCTGTTACCCAAAAACTAATCATTTGTTGCTCGATACCGAGTTTTGTAGCCAAATCTTTCTGGGTTAGATTTTTTTCAAACATTATTTTTTTTAATTGTTTGCTGAAAAAAGTTTTTTCTTTAAACATGACGAAAAATCCTTGACTTACTACTTAAAAAGTAGTATAATACTACTAAGCGAGATTTCTACTTATGCCGAGCGAGCAATAACATAGCAATAGCTTGAAAACAAATAAAGAAAGCTTTTTATTTAGTTAAGAAGATAAAAATTCGGTTAACATTTTATCTCTCGGCATATTATACAAAAAATCTTATCGAAAGTAAATAAAATAAAATGGGAGGAAATATGAAAAAAATAAATATAAGGAAAAAACAAAATACAGGCTTTTCTCTTGTTGAGCTAGTTGTTACATTAGTGATAGTTATTACATTATCATTAATATCTTTTCCTATTTATAGAGGCAGGACACATAATACTTCAAAATTAGCAGAAGGATATGCTTTGCTTGGGGTTATCATTGATGCTCAAATTAGTTATTATAATGAATATGGAAACTTTTTAAGTTCTGCCGATGCTTCAGCGCATAATGATACTTATACTCCTTACACCTGCAACGATACTGTTTTGGGAATCAATGCTTTAAACAATAGATATTTTACTTATTTTTCTGTTAATGCTAATCCAAATAGAGGTGCTTATGGGGGGACTAGACCAGAATCAAAATATCATTTTACTGCGGCAGTAAGAAGTGCAAGTTCCGGAACTATTTCTATAGAATATAATATTACGCAAAGATTTGAGCCTATTACCAGCGGTGTATAAATATAGTAGAGTTGGTAAAAATTAGACAGAGTGTTGTGTAAACACTCTGTCTTTTATATTTATAAAATTTCCGATTAGTCGTTTAAGACCGCTCAGTTTGAGGCAAATACAAAGTTGTAGTCCAAAATGTGCGGTCGCTATAAAGTTTATATTTTTTCTAAACTTATTCTTGATAGTGCGGTATCAACTTTTAAAACTTTAACTTTTATCGTCTCTCCCACGCTTACAACATCAAGCGGATTTTTAACAAAATGATCACTGAGTTTGGAAATATGTACCAAACCGTCTTGATGTACTCCTATATCGACAAATGCACCAAAATTGGTAACATTTGTGACTGTTCCGTCAAGAACCATATTTTCTTTTAAATCTTCAATGGTATTGATTTCCGTACTAAATGCAGTAGATTCAAATGTTTTACGCGGATCTACGCCGGGCTTCTTTAATTCTGCGACAATATCGGTTAAAGTGGGCATACCGATAGTATCTGTAACATAATCTTTTAAGTTTATTCTTGATATTGCCGAAGTGTTGCCTATTAAGTCTCCGGGAGTCATAGATAAATCACTTGCCATTTTTTCAACTATAGGATAACTTTCAGGATGAATAGCGGAATTGTCCAACGGGTTGTCGCCATCTGCAATTCTTAAGAAACCTGCACACTGAGTGAAAGTTTTCTCGCCGAATTTAGAAACATCCAATAGTTGTTTTTTATTCGTGAAAGAACCGTTTTTGGCTCTGTACTGAACTATATTTTTGGCTGCCAGTTTACCGATACCTGCAACATAGCTTAAAAGTTCCGTTGATGCGGAATTTAAGTTTACGCCGACATAATTTACACAAGATTCTACGGTATCATCAAGGTTCTTTTTCAGCTGTGTCTGGTTAACATCGTGCTGATATTGACCAACACCGATGGATTTGGGATCTATTTTTACAAGTTCCGCTAATGGGTCTTGCAATCTTCTTGCAATACTTATCGCGCCTCTAACGGTAACATCCAAGTCCGGAAACTCGCTTACTGCCAAAGGCGATGCCGAATATACGGAAGCGCCGGCTTCACTTACTACTATTGATTTAGCTTTTAACTGATTCTTTTTCAAAACAGCATTTATGAACTGAACACTTTCTTTTGATGCTGTTCCATTGCCGATAGCGATAAGCTCTACATTGTATTTTTTAATAAAATCAACAACTATTTTTTCTGCTTCTTCTACTCTGCAGAAAGGTTCATGCGGAAATATAGGTTTATATTCTTTATAGTTGCCGTTTCTGTCTATAATAGCAACCTTACATCCTGTTCTAAAGCCCGGATCAACGCCCATTATCACTTTATGTCCGGCAGGCGATGCAAGAAGAAGGTTTTTAGCGTTAGTTGCAAAAACTTTAATTGCTTCCGTATCTGCTTCTTCCATTTTTGCAATAAAAAGTTCTACCTGTAAAGACGGGTATAAGTGTCTGTCAAAAGCCGTTTTCATTGCAGTCCATAGTTCCGGATAGAACAAACACATATTAGTTTTAACTATTTTAGAAGCTATCAGCTCTACAGCCTGTTCCTGCTCAACATCTATTTTCCAAGTGAGAATACCTTCTTTAGCCCCTCTTCTTATAGCAAGAATTCTATGTGAAACGATATTTTTTATCGGTTCGGAATAGTCATAATACATTTCAAATTTTGTCTTTTGATCTTCAAGTCCTTTTTTAACTTTGGACTTTAAAACACCCGTATTAAGTATAAAATTTCTTATTAATCCTCTGTAAACTGCATTATCGGAAATCTGTTCTGCAATAATATCAATAGCACCGGTAAGAGCATCTTTTACGGTTAAAACTTCTTTTTCTTTATTTAAGAATTTAGAAACAATTTCATCTTTATTAACGGTTTTTGAAACCATTATATCTTGTGCCAATATCATCTGCGCAAGCGGTTCTAATCCTTTTTGTTTAGCAATAGTAGCTTTAGTAGTTCTTTTCGGTTTATAAGGAAGATATATATCTTCAAGCTTTGTCTTTTCCCTGCAAAGCTCTATCTGTTTTTTTAATTCCGGCGTAAGTTTTTTTTGCTCATCTATACTTTTTATTATAGTATCTTTTCTTGTTTCAAGCTCTATATAATATTGCAGTTTGTCGGAAATTCCTCTAACTTCAGTTTCTGTTAAGTTTCCTGTTCTTTCCTTTCTGTATCTGGAAATAAAAGGAACCGTATCTCCTTGTCCTAACATACTGACGGTAGCAGATACGGAAGCAGTATTTAAATTAAGCTCTTCGCTTATCCAGTTTATAATATTTTGTTGAGTATTCATGAATACATTACCTTCATTTTATGATTTAACAAACTTATTTTGATTTTTGTTATATTTGATGAAAAGTTTCCTTTCTTAGCTTATAGCTTAAAGCTTACAGCTTATAGTTTTTGGTAAAATTTTGTTTCACAAAAATTTCTTATTATAATCAAAAATTCACTTTGTGAACTTTTACAACAAACTTTAAGCTTTCAGCTGTAAGCTTATTATTTTCGGCTGTTGTAAAAAAATTGGGAGTTAATTATATTGTTGATATTATCGCCGAATATAATTAACTCCTTAAAAGTTGTTTCAGGGCTTATTTCTTGCCGAGAATTTTGAAAACTTTTGTTCCGCAGTCAGGGCAAACGCCTTTTACTGCTTTCATACCATTTTTCATAATGGTTTCTTCAGGATTTTTTACTTCTACTTGCTTTTTGCATTTCATGCATCTTGCTTGTGGCATAGTACTTTCTCCTTTTGTTTTGATTGTCTATGTACATAATCTACTTAATTTTATTTCATTTGTAAAGTAGAAAAAAGGTGTTTTTTTATTTGACAAAATATTCAAAAAATGTTAGATTAATATAACTTTTTTAGATTATTAGGTTATAAGCTTAACGACAAAACGACAAAAACCGCGTAGCGGTGTCATCCCCGAATGTTTTTGTCGGGGATCTATGGTATAAAAATACCTTAAACTATAAGCTGTAAGCTGTAAGCTTTAAGCTATAAACTAAAAAACGCTTTGCGTTTTTTAATCACAGGCAGGTAAAAGTATGGACAACTTAAACAAAAGATTAACCGAATCGTTAGAAAATTATCTTGAAACAATTGCAATGCTTAAAAGAGAAAATAAAATTGCAAGAGTTAAAGATATTAGTAAAGAGCTGGATGTGAAAAATTCCAGTGTTAATATTGCACTTAATGTTTTAGCAGATAAAGGCCTTGTTATACACGAAAAATATGGCTATGTAGATTTAACCGAAGAAGGGCAAAAAATTGCAGATGATATACAGCACAAAGAAGATGTTTTAGTTAAGTTTTTTACAGAGATTTTGGGTGTTGATCAAGAGATAGCTTTAAAAGATGCTTGCAGAATGGAACATACCATAAGTGATGAGACTTTGGCAAAACTTATATTTTTTATAGGTAAGATTGGAAGAGAAGGGAACAAGAGGAAAAAGTAAAAACGACAGTTAGCAATTAAGGAGTAGACAATGTCAGTTTTAAAAGATATATTTTCAGTAATTTTTACCATCTTCAACGAGATGTCTTTTTATTTGTTGTTGGGTTTTTTATTTGCAGGCATTCTGCATGTCCTTGTCCCGCAACATTTATTTTCAAAATATTTATCTAAAAACAGTTGGCTTTCGGTAATGTATGCAACACTTTTCGGCATACCGTTGCCGCTGTGTTCCTGCGGTGTAATACCTACAGCTATGGCACTGTATAAAGAGGGTGCATCCAAAGGTGCAACAATATCCTTTTTAATCGCCACACCTCAAACCGGAATAGATTCCATAATAGCGACTTATTCTTTGCTGGGGCTTCCTTTTGCGATAGTTCGTCCCGTAGCAGCTTTCTTTACTTCAATATTTGCAGGTCTTGTAACCAACGGCTTTACTAAAAATGAGTCTGTTGTTATTCCTTCGCAACAAAATAAAAAAGAAGAAACAAATATTTCTTTCGGACAGAAAATCAAAAGAGTTTTTCAGTATGGATATGTTGAAATGATGGAAGATATCGGCAAAATGCTTCTTTTCGGACTTTTTGTGGCAGGTTTGATTGCTTATTTTGTTCCGGATAACTTCTTTACAATATTCAAAGGCAACACGATTCTTACAATGATACTTATATTAATAGTAGCTATTCCGATGTATGTTTGTGCTACAGGTTCTATTCCTATAGCAGTAGCTTTAATGATGAAAGGTATGAGCCCCGGCACGGCTTTAGTTCTGCTTATGGCAGGACCTGCTGCAAATATTGCTTCAATGATGGTAATAGGTAAAGTATTAGGTAAAAAAATTTTTATTATTTATTTGATAACGCTTGTTATAGGCGCAATCGGGTTCGGACTGTTTATAGACAATTTTTTACCTGCAAGTTGGTTTGATGTTTCAAATTTCAGTGCTATGGCAACACACCATCATCACGGCGGTTGGTTTTATTATGTTAAAGTTGTTTGTTCGTTTATATTGTTTTTACTTTTAGCAAATTCTATGTTATCGGATAAAGACGAATGTTCTTGTTCAACATGTAAAGGAGAAAGTTCTATGATAAAATTTAAAATTAACGGTATGAGCTGTAACCATTGTAAAGCTAATGTAACAAGAGTTATAAGTAATTTAGCTTCGGTAAAAAGTGTAAATGTAAACTTAAGCGAAGGAATAGCTTATGTGGACGGCACACCTACCGATGAAGAAGTAAAACAGGCAGTAGAAGCCATTGGCTTTGAATTTAAAGGAAGGATTTAAATTCAATTTATAATTTACAATTTAGAATTTATAATTGTCAGTAAAAATGCAAAGCATTTTGGTAGTTAAAAAGAAAATTTTACATTAATTGTAAATTATACATTGCAAATTATAAATTGCCGTTAAGGCATTTTTTTTCTTGACAAACAAGTTAGAAAAAACTAAAATTATTTGTCTAAACTAAAAAAATTAAAATAAGCTAAAGATTTTAAAGTAGACTAAAATATAAAAATACGACGAGATACTGCATCAAGTGCGGTATGACAAATTGAGAAAAAATAAAAATATAAATATTAAGGAGATTAAAAAATGGAGATGGTTTTAAGCGATTTAAAACTGGATCAAAAAGCTAAAGTAAAAAAAATAACGACAACTGATCCTGTTTTAACAAAAAAATTGCTTTCTATGGGTGTGTTGAAAGGTGTTGAAGTAACGGTTACAAAAAAATCTGTTCTCGGCGACCCTATAGAAGTATCTATAAGAGGTTATAACTTAAGCCTCAGGAAAGATGAAGCAAAACAAATTGTCGTTGACGACAATTTGTAATGTACACCGCATAGCGGTGTCATTCCCGAAGAGCAGTTGGTCGGGAATCTATAGTATAAAAATACCGAAAACTTATAAGCTTATCAGTTGATGGAATGAAGTTTCAGGCTCAACTTATCAGCTAAAAATATGAAATATTTTTTAATAAAAGGAGTAGAATAAAGTGAGTGATTTAAAAAAAGTAAAAATATGTTTAGCAGGTAACCCAAACTGCGGAAAATCAAGTTTGTTTAACAATATAACCGGTTTAAGACAGCATGTAGGTAACTATCCCGGTGTAACGGTAGAAAAGAAAGAGGCGTTTATCACAAGATCCGGATACGAAATAAACATTATAGATTTGCCGGGAATTTACGGATTAACGGCAAGTTCCGAAGATGAAGTAGTTGCAAGAAATGTTCTTATTGAAGAAAAACCGGAACTTGTTATAGATGTAGTAGATTCTTCTAATCTTGAAAGAAACCTTTATTTATATGCACAGCTTTCAGAACTAAAAATTCCTGTTGTTATAGCTATGAATATGACCGATATTTTGGATAATAAAGGTAAAAAGATAGACTATAAAAAACTTGAAGAAAAATATAATGTTTTGGCAGTACCCATAGTTGCAAGTAAAAATAAAGGTACTGAAGATTTGTTAAATATAGTAGTAGATGTTTTGAATAAGAAGAAAGAAGTTAAGTCCGTTTCAATAGATTATGGTAAAGAAATTAATGCGGAAAAAGATTTGATTTCTAAATTGATAACGGAAGATATTTCTCTTGTAAAAAAATATCCGGTAAACTGGTTAGCGTTGGAATTGATAAAAAAAGATTCTTATGCTATGGAAAAAATAAAACCTTCCGTAGAATATTTTAAAATAAAAGACCAAGCCGAAAAAAGCAACGCTAAAATTTTGGCTTTATTTAACGAAAGTCTCGAAGCTGTTTTTGCAGACAAAATTTATACTTGGATAAATTCCGTTGTCGATGATATTCTTTCGGAAGCAAAAGCTGCAAAGAAAGATGTTTCCGAAGCAATAGACAAAATAGTTTTAAATAAATTTTGGTCTGTGCCGATATTCCTTTGTGTAATGTTTTTAATTTTCTGGCTTACGTTTACATGTTCGGAACCCGTAGTAGGCTGGTTTG
>JAFPUA010000198.1 GCA_017413305.1 Candidatus Ruminimicrobiellum caprinum | reverse complement strand
CAATGAAGGATGTTGCCAAAAGACAAGAAATATCATTAAAATATTTGGAAAAAATTTTACCGATACTTACAAAACATAAAATTATTGAGGGCGTTCATGGTAAAGGTGGAGGATATAAATTAACCAAGAACATAAAAAAATATAAAGTTATAGATATATTGAAACTTACAGAAGGAGATTTAGCTCCTGTTGCCTGCCTGAAAAAAGACTCAGCAAAGTGCAAAAGAAGAGCTGAATGCAAAACTTTGCATATGTGGAACAAATTTTATGAAATTATAAACAAATTTTTTGGTTCAATAACTATAGAAGATTTGATAAATGATAATAGAAATTTCGATATATATACAAACTTGCAACAAATTATATAAAACCGGCTGAGAGTTGAGAGCTTAGAGTTTAAGGAGAAAAAATGAAACAAGTATATTTAGATAATCAGTCAAACACGAAAATGGATGACATCGTTTTTGATGCTATGGTTCCATATTTTAAACAATATTACGGAAATCCGCAAAGCATTTATTCTTTGGGACAGATCTCTAAAGATGCAATAGAAGAAGCAAGAATTTCAGTTTCAAAATTAATAAATTCAAAACCGGAAGAAATAATATTTACTTCCTGCGGTTCGGAAGCAAACAACCTTGCAATAAAAGGATATGCACACGCAAATTCTAAAAAAGGTAAACATATTATAGTTTCTGCAATAGAACATTTTTCAGTTTTAAATACGGTTAAAAGTTTGGAAAAGGAAGGGTTTGAAGTTTCTTATATCCCAGTCGATAATAAAGGTTTTATATTATTAGACGAGCTTAAAAAAGCTATAAGGAAAGATACTATCTTGGTATCGATTCAGTATGCAAATACAGAGGTTGGAACTATTCAAAATATCGACGAAATATCAAAAACAGTTAAAGAAAAAAATATCACCTTTCATACAGATGCTGTTGTTGCTGCAGGCGTTATTCCTATAGATGTCGTAAAATCAAATATTGATATGCTGACATTATCAAGTTCCGTAATTTACGGACCTAAAGGTGCAGCAGCTCTTTATGTAAAGAAAGGAATTTATTTAAAACAACAAATAGACGGCGGAGTTCAGGAATTTAACAAAAGAGCAGGAACGGAAAATGTTCCGGCAATTGTAGGGTTTGGTGTTGCTTGCGATATCGCTTTAAACGAAATGCAAAAAAATTATGACAAAACAATAAAGTTAAGAGATAAACTTATCGACGGTTTGCAAAAAAATATAGATTATATTTATCTTAACGGTCCTACACAAAACAGGTTGCCCACAAATGTAAATTTTTCAATAGAGTTTGTTGAAGGAGAATCTCTTTTCCTTTTACTTGATGCAAAAGGTATAATGGCATCCAGCGGTTCTGCCTGTGCAAACAAATCTTTAAAAATTTCACATGTTTTAACGGCACTAAATGTTGATGTTGCCGTAGGGCAAGGCTCTATAGTGTTTACATTATCAAAATATAATACCGAAGAAGAAATAGATTATGTTATAGCGGAATTTCCGGCAATAGTTGAAAGATTAAGAATGATGTCGCCTTTGTACGACCATTTTAAATCTACCGGTGAGAGAATGAAAGCCGGTCCGGGCACAGACTACGAAGATTAGAGGAATGGAAGATTAGAATATTGGAAACGACAAAAACGAGCTTACAGCTGACAGATTAAAGCTTAAAGTTTAATGTGTCCTACTGATAAAATAATTAGCATTTTTTGCAGAGCGAAAAATCTAAAGCATTTGCAGTTTTTCCGAAAACTATAAACTATAAGCTGTAAACTTTAAGCTTTAGTATTTGTTTGTATTCAGAGATTTGAAAGATAAAGTTATTAAATTAAGAATAAATAATATAAGAAGAGGAGAAAGAAATGGCTTTTTATAACGAAAAAGTAATGGATCATTTCGCAAATCCCAGAAACGTGGGAGAAATAAAAGACGCATCAGGAGTAGGGGAAGTAGGTAATCCCGTATGCGGAGATATGATGAAGTTTTATATAAAAGTAGAAAACAACATCATAAAAGATGTTAAGTTTAAAACTTTCGGATGCGGCGCTGCAATTGCTGTATCGTCGATGGTCTCTGAAATGGCAATAGGAAAAACAATAGAAGAAGCTCTTGCACTTACAAACGAAGCTGTCGCAAAAGAACTCGGAGGACTTCCTCCTCATAAAATGCATTGTTCTAATCTCGGTGCAGATGCACTGCATAAAGCAATCGAAGATTATAAAAATAAAAATAAATAAAAAAACTTCTTGACAAAAAATATTTATTTTGATAACATATCAACCTACCTATAAAGTAGGTTGATAAAAATTTAAATTGGGAGAAGAGATTATGACTTCACTAAAAAAGAGAAATTATATTAAGAGAGATATTTTATTTTGTTGTTGTATGCGAATGTGCCGATAAAACAGAAGAGTGGAAGAGTGGAAGATTAGTAGTTTTTATAAAACAAGGAGAATAATATGTCAAACAAATATAAATTTGAAACATTACAAATTCATGTAGGACAAGAAACACCTGATTCTGCTACAGATGCAAGAGCAGTTCCTATTTATGCAACAACATCTTATGTATTTAAAGATTCCGCAACGGCTGCAGGAAGATTCGGACTTACTGTCGGTGGTAACATTTATACAAGATTAATGAACCCAACTTCAGATGTTTTTGAAAAAAGAATTGCAGCACTTGAAGGCGGAGCTGCAGCACTTGCTACGGCATCAGGAGCATCAGCAATTACTTATGCAATACAAAACATTGCAAACGCAGGAGATCATATAGTATCTTCTACAAATCTTTATGGTGGAACATATAACTTGTTTGCAAACACTTTAAGAGAACAGGGAATATCAACAACATTTGTTGATCCATCAAATCCTGAAAATTTTGAAAAAGCAATAAAAGAAAATACAAAACTTCTTTATGCGGAAACTTTAGGTAATCCTAATTCAGATGTTATAGATTTGGATGCAATATCTAAAATTGCACATAAACATGGAATACCTTTTATAGTAGACAGCACTTTCGCAACACCTTATTTATTAAGACCTATCGAGCATGGTGTTGACATTGTGGTACATTCTGCAACGAAATTCATCGGCGGGCATGGTTCGGTAATGGGCGGAGTTATTATTGATGCCGGAAAATTCGACTGGGCACAAAATGATAAATTCCCGGGACTTTCAAAACCCAATCCATCCTATCACGGTGTAGTGTTTACACAGGCTGTAGGCAATTTAGCTTATATAATAAAAATAAGAACAACATTATTGAGAGATCAGGGAGCAACAATATCTCCGTTTAATTCCTTCTTATTATTGCAAGGTCTTGAAACTCTCTCTTTAAGAGTAGAAAGACATGTAGAAAATGCTCTTAAAGTTGTTGATTTCTTGAAAAATCATCCAAAAGTTGCTAAAGTAAATCATCCTTCTTTGGAAACAGGAAAGAAGAAAGAATTGTATGATAAATATTTCCCGAAAGGAGCAGCTTCAATATTTACTTTTGAAATAAAAGGAACTGCAGAAACCGCAAAGAAGTTTACGGAAAGTTTAAAACTTTTCTCTCTTCTTGCAAATGTTGCAGATGTAAAAAGCCTTGTAATACATCCCGCATCAACAACACATTCTCAGCTTTCTGAAGAAGAATTGTTAAAGAGTGGTATAAAACCTACAACTGTCAGACTATCAATAGGGACGGAACATATAGATGATATTATTGATGATTTGAAGCAAGGTTTTGATAATATATAATTTATAATGTATAATAAATTCAATGGTAAAATGGAGGCCAAGATGAAAAAAGTTTTATTAAGCATGTTAGTTTTAACAACAATTATAATATCAGCAGGTTCCGTATACTGTTGTAGCTGTAGTAGCGATGAAGATTGTAGTAACACAAAAAATTGCAGTACAGAAGAATGTCCGACAGCAGATTGCCAGAAATAAAGAAGCTATAACAAATTATACAGGAGAAATATATAAAATGTCAAAAATTTATACAACAGCAGATCAACTAATAGGAAAAACACCATTATTGGAGTTAACCCACATAGAAAAAACAGAAAATTTACAGGCAAAAATAATTGCTAAATTGGAATATTTTAACCCTGCAGGTTCGGTAAAAGATAGAATTGCAAAAGCAATGATAGAAGATGCTGAACAAAAAGGATTATTAAAACCCGGTTCGGTAATTATTGAACCTACAAGCGGAAATACGGGAATAGGCCTTTCCGCAGTAGCAGCAGCAAAAGGATATAAAATTATTATCGTAATGCCTGAAACAATGTCTGTAGAAAGAAGACAACTGATGAAAGCATACGGTGCGGAACTTGTTTTAACCGAAGGTGCAAAAGGTATGAAAGGTGCTATTGCAAAAGCTGAAGAAATCAGCAAGCAAACTCCTAACAGTTTTATTCCGGGACAATTTGTTAATCCTGCAAACCCTAAAACACATAGAGACACGACAGGTCCTGAAATTTGGGAAGATACCGACGGAAAAGTTGATATTTTTGTAGCAGGTGTAGGAACAGGCGGAACAATTACCGGAGTAGGAGAATTTTTAAAATCTAAAAATCCTAATGTAAAAGTGGTAGCAGTCGAACCTGCAACATCCGCAGTACTTTCAACAGGTGTAGCCGGAGCCCATAAAATTCAGGGAATCGGTGCAGGTTTTGTTCCGGATGTTTTAAATACAAAAATATATGACGAAATTATACCTGTTCAAAATGAAGATGCTTTTGCAACAGGAAAGCTTATCGGTAAAAAAGAAGGTGTATTAGTCGGCATTTCTTCCGGAGCAGCTCTTTGGGCAGGAATACAACTGGCAAAAAGACCTGAAAACAAAGGTAAAAATATCGTAATTCTTTTACCTGATACCGGTGACAGATATTTATCAACGGCACTTTTTGCAGAATAAATTTTATAAAAAACTTTCTATATTATGTCGGGGAATAATTATATTATGTTTCCCGACATTTTATTATTTTTATTATATTTGCTATAATATTGGACATGAATATCATTGAAGAATTAAAAGAAAATAAAAATCTTTTGGATAAAGATTTAAAAACACTTCTTTTAGACAAAACTATTAACGAAGAACTTTTTAAACAAGCAGATGCTGTTCGCAGAGAAGTTTACGGTGATGCCGTTTATCTTCGCGGTTTGATAGAAATAACAAACTATTGTAAAAACGGCTGTTATTATTGCGGAATAAATTGCACAAATAAAAAGATAGAACGATACAGACTTACAAAAAAAGAAATTCTTAACTGCTGCGAAACAGGTT
>JAFPUA010000197.1 GCA_017413305.1 Candidatus Ruminimicrobiellum caprinum | reverse complement strand
TAAGAATTCTCTTACTGCTGTTTTAGAACTAAAGATATCACCGTACTCAGAATATATTGTATCTATAAGTTGTTCAAGAGCTTTATTGTATTGTTCCTCATTAATCATTATCGGTTGTTCAGCAGATTCGGCATTTTCGTTTATCTGTGCATCAGCGACTTCATCATTGTGTCCATTCATCGAATCTACCACTGCCTCTCTTACATTATTTATGTGATTATCTCTATATCCTTTCTGTACTTCTTCTGCAGCTTCAGTTCTAATAACAGCATATTCTCCTTTAGTAGTATCAATATTTCTTGTTCCCTTATCTCCCTCACTAAACCTTGACATTTGTGCAATATCTATTTCTTGTCCATCAATAGTTACCGTCAATTTATTATCTTTATTGTTTGCTATACCCAACAATCTAGTTCTTACTTCCAAGTTTCTTATTGAACTATACTGTTCTGTTACTATATCTTTTATCTGTTGTTCACTTAAACCTAACAAATTCATTGCTTCTTGAACTTGAGTATTTGCAGCAACTGTAGTTTGAATAGCAGACACATCCATCTTATTCGTTACATTTCTATATGTTCCTGCTATTACATCAGATATTGTCTTATATGCATTGCGTCTGATTCCCAATTGTAGTTTACCCTCTCTAGTAGCCAACAATTCTTTATCCAAGTTCAAAGTTTCTTCAGTTACACCAAGATAAGCATAATCTGAAACTTCTACCGTTTCACCATTAAGTAACTTCTGATAATAATCAACCATTCCGTACTGTGCTGTATATTTGCCTGCAGCACTTGCAAGTGCTGATGCAGGTATGGTAGCAGCGTAGTCAAGCTCATCGCCAACAAGCTGCGATATCCTATCTATAGGCAAATTACATCTATCTAATCCTTGACCTTCTGCAAGCAGAATCTGTATTGCTTTAGCACTGTCTTGTGCATTCTTAAACTGCACTTTGACTGTCTTGCCATCTGATAATGTTATTTCATCTAATTCTATTCCTGCTCCTTTTAATATCTGTTTATTATGATTTACTTGATCTATCTTAGTTTGGTCAGTTTCATCTGAACCGTACGACAAAAGTCCTGCCATAGTTTCAGAGAATAAACTTCCCCAACCACTATATGTTCCTATAACTATTCCAGCATTATCTAATTTTTCTCTCAATCCTTCTTTATTTTCAGTATTAGTTATAAGTTCAATATTGCCTAATGACGAACCAAATACAAAATTAACATGATTATACAAATCTTCTGCATTGGAATTCTCATTTGTAAGCCAAGTAATAAACTTACTTTCTTTATTTTGTACATTCGGATTAGCAGTTAACAATAACACACTAAATAATCCAATAATAGATTTACCTCCAGCGGTTTGAAGTTCTTGTGCATATCCTTTGGACTTTTCTTTTACAGAATCATCATTTTCTACTGTTGCTTGCAAGATATCTCTGAAAGCTTCCTGCTGTCCTGCTCTAAATCCTTTAAGAGCCTCGATCGCAAACGGTACTCTTGCAGAAAATTTATATTTTGCTTTCAAATCATCTAAAGTTACTTCATTTCCTGTAGCATCAATAACAACTTTACCTTCAATAATATCTATTAAATTATTATAATCTTGTTCCGCTTCCGCACTATCAGCTACACTTTCTATCATATACTGTCTTACAGACTGTCTCATATTATCATTAAGTATAGTAGCCATAGCTTGTGCCGCTAAATTATACTTTAGATAATTCTTTAATTCACTTTCAGACATATTTGCAATTTTGGCCATTTGAGCATCAGTTAGGAAGTATGTAGACTCAACTCTAGAAACATTATTGGAATTTATGTATTCAACATTTGCATTTTTAGCTGCTTGATACTCTTTTACATAATCTTGTGCAGCAGTTTTAATATCCGTTAATACAGCACTATCAACATCATACTTACCTGTATTTAAATTATTAATAACTTCTTCTGCAGCAACTTTTTGTTCAGAAGTTACGGTCGTATCAACATTTGTCGTATCAAGTAAATTATTTATATTGCCATATTTAGACATGTCAATAGTTTGAATTTCTTTTATATTATTAACAATTGTTGCCGCAATAGCTTGTTCTTCTGTGGACATATTTGTCAAATCTAACGAATTCAATTTTGACAAAATAGTTTCATTGGTTTTTGTCTTTTTATGTGCACTCATCACTTGTGATGCAAAATATAATTCTTCAATATTTGCAGTATCACTATTTATAATCTGCTGTGCCTGTCTGTATGTATATTTAACAAAATCTGCATCTTTTATCTTAGAAATCACATTATTTATAATTTGACTATTGCTTATCTTTAAAACAAAATTTGAAACAACTTCATCTGTTTCATTTGCTCTCAAAGCTTTAAATATTGCAGCCAAATTATTGTTGAACGTATTTGCATTGAAATCTATAGAATCTGTATTTTGTATTCCATCAATATAAGTTTTAACTGAAGGTACAGAAGAATCTACATTATTATACTCAACTCCATATCTTAATGCTGTTCCTATAGCATTAATTATTTCAAAGCTGCCTTGTAAACGACCAAATGCACTATTCATGTTCTTTGTTAAATCAGCACTAACAGGCATATTCTGCGTTGTCTGTTGCTGATATATCTGAGAAAGACCATCTACATAACTGGTTAATTGCGTAGGCTGTACAGTATCTGTCGTATCAGTTATGGAATCTGTTCTACCTTTATTAGCCAATACAACACCAGAAGCATCCTGTAAATATGTTGCCATTAAACCTGCTGAACCTTCACTATTTCTCATAGCATTTAGATAAGAACTTCTGCTAACATTTGCATTATTAGAATTAACAAGTTGTCTGATACGAGAAGTTTCTCTTGCATCTAATCTATTATTAGCAGCTGCAATTCTAACAATAAGTTCATTTCTAATATTTGAAACATTATCTGAATTCAACAATAATCCATAAACACCCGAATCTGCACTTAAAATATCTTCAGCAGTGAGATTTGTCTGTCTGGTGCCTCCATCAAGATTATTAGCTCTGCTATTTATAGTATTTTGCATTCTTGCAATAACTTTTGCTCTATCCGCTTTACTATTTATAGCTGCGAGATTTTGTGCAGCATTATCACCAAGTGATTCATATGTCCCGTTATTATAGTCCGCCATTGAGAAATTGAAATCAGGAGTATCATCAAACAATTCTTGGAAAATTTCTCCGAATTGTGAGTTACCGAATAATATCTGTCCAAATAAGCCTGATATTCCTTCTTTAAAACCTTCTTCATAAATCATATTTAACATTTCATCAAGATTTGAACTAACATTACTTATTCTTGAACTGAACTTATTGCCTACATCATTCATTATTTGCATCGAGGTTCCCAATATAGGCGTTCTTAACAATATTGGTCCAAATAGCGGTTGTGCCGCTGCCGTTCCTACAGAGAATAACCACATTGATGGCTCTGTCATAGTTGCCTTTGTTTGTAACATAAATTTAGAAATACCACCAAGCCAATCTCCAGATAAACTTTCCGAGAAAGCTCTCATATTTCCTACTAAATTCATACCAACACCCAACATGGTTAAACCTTCATCTAATAAACCTACGCCTAAATATTCTATTATTTTCGTTGAAATGCCACCTGTTACATTGTCCAATATTCCGCCAATTCCTGTAATTACAAGCTGCATTTTCATTATTCTGCCTATCATGTTAACACTATTTGTAAACAATTGTGTCGGAGCCAAGCCTGATTTAAATGCTGTCCATGCACCTTTATAAGCCTCTTTCCAACCTACCGATGTAACATTACCTACTCCACCACCTAAAACGAACCCTGCAAAGGCTAATTTACCGACAGTCAACCAATCAACATTATTCCAATTCCAACTCTCTGTAAGTCCATTAGTTGCTTGCAAAATAATGCTACCTGTAGCAATCGTTACAGCTCCAATACCTCCGCCAATAAAGGTTCCTTTTGTAAATGTATTTTTAAATGCATCTTTAAATATATCTACCCACTTTTTACCTTCTTCTCCACCAGGAGCTTTCATTCCAGAAGAAGCTATAAACATATATATATCGACAGCAGAATCAAATATATTAATTAAGGATTTTTGTTGTTTTGTATCAAAACCGGAATCAGAAATTATATAGTCACCTGTAGATTTCAGGATATTACCTGCTACAAACATATTTTTACCTAAATTAAACATAGTATTTGCAAATTGTATTTGTTTCAATTCTGATTCTACTAATCCCTGTATAATACCAGCTTTACTTAATTTACCAAATATATTGCCAACATTTGTTGTTAAAGCTCCAGCAGCAGCACCACTTAATGAACCTAATAAAATTTTACCGGCATCATCCCATGACCAAGCAGTTCCATTAAAATAGTGATCCGCTCCTATAAATGCTGCGGTTGCACAACCACCAACAGCAGACCCAACAACTGCTCTTTTTAATGCAGTTTTTAAAATTTCCTTTCCAAAAGTTTTGACAACATCACCACTTCTTGCTTTTACACCGGCTTTTGCAGCTTCTTTCAACCCAACTTTTGATAATTCTTTTACCGTACTTCCAGCAAGCGCCGCGCCCATAGAACCCAAGCCATTTATCATACTACCCGCGCTAAATATTGATATTCCACAAAGCAATAAATTCATTCCAAATCCAGCCCAGTTTCCTTCAAAAGCACAATCTACAGCTGCGGCAGCAAACTGAGCTGCTTCATATGCGGCATATGCCGTTAATGCAACAACTGTTATAGCGGTAGCTACAGCGGCTGCAGTTGCATTACCTAAAATTGCGCCCCATAAAGCGGCAACTCCTACCAAACTTCCGGAACCAGTACCAAAAGATGCTATACTTATTATAGTTGCTACTATTGTTGCAACAACTGCACCAACTATTGCAAGAACTTTTATGTCTGCCTTATTCTGTGCATCTTGTTTGGCAGTTGTCATTTTAACAAAAGTTTCTTTTATCTGTTTGTTCTGCAAAACATCATTTGCTATACTTGATATATTTGCAAAAGTTACACCAGAAGTACCTATTGATGTATAAACAGAAGTATTTCCAACTTCAGAATTTGAATAATATTGAGATATAGAAGAAAGTTCTTTCCCTTCATTACTTGCACAAACAGTAGTTTTGGTTGTGGATACAACTTGCATGCCGTCAATTTTTACACCATTAAGTTCTGTATAATTGTAAGAAGTTTCACTTGTTCCGCTATATTGCGTATTTGCTAAACCAGTAAAAGGATCAACATAATAAGTTCTCTCAAATTTATAACCTGTTTCTCTACCAAGATTGTCATAAGTATAGTCAGATGTTGTATATTCATAACTCTTTGCAGCATCAAAAGCTCCACCATTATTTTCAATATCAATACTTTGTATTCCAATATTTCTTATACCTGTATTTTCTAATGAATCTGCATCAGAAAAATTCCAATATTTTGTACCACCGGAACTCTTTTTATTTAGTATATCACCTTTCGTATCTACTGTTATTTCATTATGACCGCTATTAGTAGATATGTAATATTGTTCATTTTTATAATCAAATACAACATTATCCTGTTTAAAATCATTTGTTGTGGTCTTTTGTTTGCCTGTATCTGTAGTCTTGATATTGTATACTCTGTTATAGCCAAATTCTTCCCTTTGTAAATCTTCATAATTTATAGAAAAATCTCCATATAAGCCGAAAACTTTCGTATGTATTTCAGGATCTACATATTCGGTAAGTTCGCCATCATTATCATATTTATTTTCTCTTGTCCAGTTAGATACTGTAACTATATTTGCTATATAATCATAAGATGTTGTTGAATTAACAACACTATCAGCTTTAGTGGAACCATCATTATAATTATATGTTTTTTCTGCGATATCCCTGCCTCTTCTTATTATTGTAGCATTACTTGTATCTCCAATATTTGTTAGCTTTCCAGTGCTGTCAACTGTTCCCAAATTTGTAACACCTACTGCCGTATAATAATTCCCCGAATCCGTATATTCATATTGAACTATATTTTCTTCATCATATCTCTTAACAGAACGAGAATTTTCAGATACCGTCATTTCATATGTTCCGTCTTTATCTTCTTTATATGTTCTGGTAGTTCCTACGGTAGTTTCTTCAGTCTTCTGTTTATCTTCAATTGCAGTATGAACATATATATCTTCACAATATCTTGTCATTTTGCCCGACTTACCATCTTCAGAAACTTCATTAACAGTCGCTGTTTTTGCTGTTCTATCTATATAAACATTACCCTTTGCATCAGTATTTTTAATTTCATAAACATCATATTCTGTAGTTATTATCGGTTTTTTATTTTCGTCTAATTCTTGTTTCTGTTCATAGGTTTCTCTTATTGTTTTATGTTCCGAGCCGTCGGAATATATTGCAGTTCTTTCCGTATAGCCTACTGTTTTAGTTACAATTATTGGAACAAACACCATTGGATTCGATATATTTTGATTGTATCCCAACGGATTTGTTAATTCTGTTGTAGACAACAATGTTGGCCTTTCTTGATATTTTCCTCTTGTAACGGTTTGTGTAAAACCTTTTCCATCTAAACCGGTTTTAGTTGTTTCCGATTTAATTGAATTGATATATACAGCTTTTCCGCCAACTATCATTGTCTGAGAAGACTGACCGAAATAATTAACAGTTGTCGTTCTGTAAGGTTCAGTTTCTGTAATTATAACTTCACCATCAGCTAATTTTTTATTATTTTCATAGGTGGATTCTACCCTACTATAGAGAGTATCTGTTTGTTCCCACGAATATTTTGCTACTTCATCATCGCCAAATTTTTCTTTAAAATCTTCCGAAGTATAATAATTTGTACCATCCATAGAATAATATTTAGGATAAGTAGCTTCAACAGTATTTATTTTTTCTTCATCAATTTGATTCATATTTTCATCAAAAGTCTGTTGTTTAATATCATTTATCGTTACACTTTCTGCATCTGAAGGGAATGTTATAGAACCTTTTTTATCTGCTGGGATACTATTTGTTTTTGCTAAAGCACTCTTCAATTTATCACTATCATAAGCAGTATAAACTGTACCTGTTTTAACTGTAGTATTGCCCTTTGAAAGACCTTTTACTTTTGATAAAATACCAACAGTTTCTTTATTCATACCATTTTGTATAATAGATTCGTTTAATGAAGCGAAATCTATTTCTACATCACCATCTATCTTGTAAACTGTTTCAGAATAATCACCATATTTAGTTTCAGTAACTCTATCGTCATCATCATATGAATAAGATATACTTCCACCGTTTATAATTGTAATAGATACGTAAGTTCCTTTGCTGGTAGTAGAAACCTCATACCCAGAAACATCAGTATATTTAGGGCTAGAAATTGTAAAGACATCTTCATCGTATTCTTCATTAAATGTTGCAGTAATAAATTTCGTTGTAGTTGAACCGTCCAAAGATTGTGTTTTATCAGTTCTTTGTAATCTGCCTGTTAAATTACCTTTATCATCTCTTAAAACTTTTAACGATGATGTGTTAACGTCTCCGTTATCTTCATAGGAAACAGTATGTGTTTCTGCTTTAACTTTTTTATAATCTGTTACAATTTTTGCTGTGGGTTTACTTGGATCAGATTCACTAGGTACATGTTCTGTATGAGTTCCCGTAACAACATAATCCGCTTTTGATACCGATAATGTATTTCCCTTTTTCTGTATAGTTAACATAGCTCCTTCGGTGCCAGCTTTAGAATCTGTAGACTCATAAATTTCAACTGCAGCATCACTTTCTGTATTATCTGCGGAACCAGCTTTCGTTACAAGCTCCCCTTGCTGTTCATCCCAATATACTATGGTTGCTGTTGTTTTACCATCAGATTGATCAAAGAAAATATAACAATTATTTATATTATAATCACCAAAAGTCATATCTATGCCATTATTTGAAAGTGCAACACAATTTCCATATCCAGCATTTTCACTTAAATCATTCATTCTCTGTTGATTATAATCATTAGCAATATGTACTGATGGTTTATCAGCAGTTATTTTTACAGTTTGTCCCGTAACATTATCTATAATAGTTCCTTCTTCAAAACTTTCCGCTATAATTTGGCCAGCATTATTAATATATGCTTCTCCTTCTGCTCCGGAATAATCATAAGTTGTTTTTCTAAAACCATTAGCATCATTTATTGTTACTACTCTATTTGAAACTTTTGCATTAACTGCAAAATTACCTGTTTTTGATGTTTTAAGATCCATCCCTTTAGCTTTGGAATTTCCTACACTTTTAACGTCATAAGAAGCAGATACTACTGTCTTTGATGTTTCCGTATCTACTATTCTTTCGTTAACATGAACATTATCACCTGAACCCAATGCAACACCTTGATATCTATAACTTCCATTTGGATTTAAACCATACATATCATTTTCATTTGCAGAGTAACTGTTTGAAAAAAGTTTAACATCTTTACATATTTGCTTTTCTCCGTCCAACTCTCCTCTCCCATATTTTGCCAGTGCATCGCAATGACTATATCCATCAACAGATTCATCATATGTTACAGAATCTCCAACTTGTTCACCTTTTGCATTATAATTGGTAACTGTCGCACTTGTTCCGTTATCTGCATTCCACCAAATCTTTTTGGCTTCCATCTTGTTTTCAGTGTAACTACCATCAGCATTAAAATATACCTCGGTAACTTTAACTTCTCTTGACCAATTAGCAAATCCAGTTATGCGATCATCTGTTATTGTTAATACGTTATTTTCAACTTTAACTTCAGCATAATAAGAAGTTTTTCCGGAAGTATCTTCTATTCCTTTTATCGTACCATCATCATTATAAACAATACGGTAATCATCCATATCATCGTAATGTTCTTCTATATATTTTTCAGCTTGCTTATTATATATAGCTGTTGATAATGCAGACGCCTCACTATCAATGCTTACATCATAGGTTTTACCATCAACAGTAACTTTTGTACCGGTAACAGATACATTACCTTTACCATAGGCTGCTTCAGCTTGAGAACCTGCCGCTTTTGCATATTGCCATTGACTTGCAACTTCAGCTAATTTTGTCATAGAATCTTTATCAAAATAATCGTATGTTTCGCCGTCAACAAGAATATATCCTGTTTGACTAACCTTAACATTATCACCGAAAACTTCTTGTAATTGTGCATTCTTTGCACTTATTTCTTCAGTATTAGTTTCAATATAATCTTGCCTACCATTCATTGTATATTTAAATTCAAGATTTCCATCTTCATTATAATGAACTTCAGATTCATATTTAACTTCACTACCATACAACCAAGAACCTTTTGTAAGAATAGAACCTTCATTTGCAACTGTAGCCGCTGAAAAAACAGTTTTTATCGTATCGTCGGAATAGTGATTAAATATACCCGTACAATTTGAATTTTTATCAACAGTACCTTCAAATTGTGCTTTTGTATCTGTTTTATCTGAACTTTCCTCTGAACTTGTCTGAGGTGAACCGTTTTGATTATTTTCTCCAGTTTCATTTTTATTACCGGTATCATTAAGACCTTCTATATGCATATTTTCTGTATAAACTTTAGCATCGGTAATAACAATTTTCCCATCTGCAGCTAATTTAATTCTTGCTCCAGATAATACCGTAAAATTGGTACCATTATATTCTCCTACTAAACTTGTTGGAGATTGTAAATTACCAAACTCATCTTTTATATATTCATCCTTTTTAAGTTCATGATCACTTACTAACATTAAGCCAGTATCGCTATTGGCCTCTGTATATTTTGCATAGGCACTGCCATATAAAGATATTTTTACATTTACATCTTCACCATTCCAATTAGCTGTTCCACTAAGATAACTAACACCTGCTTTTTTCAATAAATAAGGTAATTTAACATATTCACCTTGTTTAAAATCTTGTGTTAATTTATCTTTTGAAACTTCTTTATCTTGCTTATTGTATGCTGTTAAACCTTCAGGTAAATTATATGTTACAGATGTATCTTTATTTACTTTTATTGCTAATGTTTTTCTGTCTGTATTATAACCAAAATCTTCATCGTTAACAAAACTAAAATTAATTTTGGCACCTTTATTGAAAACAATTCCTTCCGCTGTAGTATAAGTTTTTCCTGATACTATAAGATTTATACCATCTGGACTACTTGATACCAAATTATTGAACATAGTTTCTGGATTTAAAGAAATATTACCAGTCTGACTGGCAGAAAAATCCACTTCTCCATCAAAGCTTAAACCAACCTCACCTAAAGATTTAGACATACTTTCTTTTGCTTGTGTTGGGTTAACATATTTGTAAGTAGAACCCTCTGAACCTACCCATTCACCATTACTATTGAATGTATAATCTCCACTTATCTGTACCTGACCATTGCTGGAAAGCAACTTAGAACCACTAAGAGCCGTAGCACCATCACCTACCACTACTAATTGACCTGCTCTTAGTGAAACTGTACCGTTACTTACTTTATATTCATTTTCATTTTCCTCTATTACGGCTTTTGTACCTTTAGCATCAGTTGTGGACTGATTTTCTCCACCCTCATCTGTATTATTATTTTCAGAAGCTGCACCTTTAGTTATTTCAAATGTATTATTATCATTTATTCTCACTACGCCCGTTATACCTATCTGTCCGTCACTGGTTAATTCTATTGATATATCTTCCAATGTTCCTGTACCAGTTTTATTCTGATATGTACCACTCTGTAGTGCTTCAAGTGCAGTAGTAGGTACTCCAGTAACTTTTCCGTTTTCAACTTTAAAATCAAAGTCCACATCTTTATTTAATTTTATTGTATCACCTGATAAAATTCCATCAAATGTAGGAGATATTTCCGTACCAGCCTTAGCTTTAACATGTCCCGATACAAAATTACCATTTTTGTCATAATTATATGTTGTACAGTTACTATTTTCTTTAGAATCTTTAGTATAATTAAAATTATTATCAAAGACTACATTGTAACTGTACGTATTAACTGTAATTGTACCATCATCATTCTTTGTCGTTTCTGTAAACCTATTATCTTTTGAATTTGCAACTACCTTTCTATCATAACACCAATCTGTTCCCTGAATTTCTGCATAAGAAACAACCGTAGTATCGCCAACTGTTTTCGTACTGGTTACGTGGTTTGGATCCTGACTGTTGTAATTTACAGTTACTATTTTACTTGTATCTATATAACCATCTTCTTTTATATATTTGTAACCGGAATAGAAATTTTTATCGTCATCGTGGGCACTAACTTGAACACTGTTTGCATCTGTAAGAACTTGTCTGTACTGTTCAATTAATGATTCTTCATTTCCACTATCACTACCATTACCGTTGTCATTGTTATTTGTTACTGGAGGATAGGTATAAGCATCTGTAAGTTCCTCTCTTTTTATAGAAACACTACCATCTTTATTAATGGTAGCTACTTCAAATGCACTTGCACAATTTTCTTCTTTACCATCTCCATCAATATCCATCTTGCCATTTACAAAATCTATAGTTTTTGCTACTTGGTTACCATCGCTATTTGTGGACCACGATGTAACTTTTTCTACACCTTCTATATTGGCATTAATTTCAAGACCATTATTAGCAACATATGGAGCATCACCTTGCTTCTTTGTGCCTGCTGTGTATACCATTCCACTCTGTTTTGTAGCATCTTGATCATGATAGAAATTTTCTACCGTTACTTTATGATCACCTGTTTTTACATTCCTAAAGTATATATTGTCCCCTTCATAATCTTGTGCAAATGTATATTCCAATGCAATACTGTGGTCACCTTTAAGATAACCGACATTTGTAGCTGTATAAATTTCTTTATTATTTGCATCATAGGCTTTTATTTCGTTAACTGCGCCGTAACATTTTGCATAGTCTAATCCTCTATCAAAGCCTTGTTCTTTCACATATTTTGCAAATGTATCGATATCAAAATCATCAGTAGTAGTCGAAGCATCTAATTTTACAGTTGTCGTTGTACCATCAGTATTAAACTGCGTGGCAGAATTATCTGTTACTACGCAATAGCCTGTATCATTCTTCGTAAATGTCTGGAAATCTGACATATTTACATTAACTTTTGTTTGACCGTTACTTACTGTAGCCTGAACACCGTTACCATCAATTTTAAATGTTGCGGTTATGCCTGTATCTTTTAACTGATTATTAAATGTTAATGCATTGTTGTAACTATTTGAAAATTTAGTATAGTCATTTATTTGCGATAATGCTAAAGTGGTGTTACCCGTAGTACCAATATTGCCTACCATTACACTGGGTGTACTGCCTGTTGCACCTGTATACCCGAATATAGGTGTGGTGTTGTTAAGATTAAGATTTTTGCTGGCATTAAGGATGGCGTTCGCATCTTTGTATG
>JAFPUA010000196.1 GCA_017413305.1 Candidatus Ruminimicrobiellum caprinum | reverse complement strand
GTCATAAAAAACATAGGAATAAGATATAATTTATTAGGATGAGTATTCAATTGAGAAAAATTTATTTCCCGTAAATTTACACCTTTTACAAAAAAGCCTACTACTAAAAGAAGTGTTCCTATAATTAAAATAAGACCGAGTATAGGATACACATTTCCTATAATTTTGTCTATTGAAAACATCGTTGATAACAAATAATAAGCTATTATTATGCCGTATATCAATACTATAGTTTTGTTGCTTAAAGAAAAATCGGAAACATTAAAAAATTTCGACGCAATCAAATCGCCAGACGTATAAACAAAAACTACGGCAACAAGCAACATCATAAATGCAATTACTACAAGAGAAATATAATACCAATTTTTACCTAAATATTTTTCAATTAAACCCGTCACCTGCATACCTTTGTTACGCATTGATATCATTCCTGCAGAGTAATCATGGACAGCACCCATCAGAATACAGCCTAATGGTATTAAAATAAAAGTTATGGGACCAAACAATATTCCCTGTATCACTCCTAAAATAGGTCCCATACCTGCAATACTTAAAAGCTGTATCATTTGATTCCTTTTAGTACTCAAAGGAACAAAGTCCACACCATCGTTTATTGCATAAGCAGGCGTAGGTCTGTCATCAGGTGAAAACTGTTTTTCCACATATCTGGAATAAGTTATATAACCGACTAGTAAAATTAATAAACCGACCAAAAATGTTATCATACCTTCTCCTTTGTAAAAGCAAGACCCCGCACCAAGTGCGGGCTGACAAAACTATATATAAATTTTAAGAAAATATTCGACAAAAAATTATAGTTTATCCCACTCTTTTTTGCCTTCCCTAAGCATATTTGCACCGGCACTGTCACTTCTAAGATGCTGTTTGTATTCACCACCCATATCATTCATTGCCGCTTTCCAATTTTTACTGGAATAAACAGAATTGTTGTAATGTCTTATTCCGGGCAAATTGTTAAACCAAACTTTAAAAGATTCCCACCAAGATTTAATAGTATCTATCGTTTTTGAAACATATTTAATCTGCAGGAAAGAATCCCATGCATTTTCTATTTTCTGCGTAACCGTTAATCCTTCCGCAGAAACATTTTTTACACCGCAAACAAAAAACAAGCTGCAAACTGCAAAAACTAAAATTAAATGTTTCATTTTTTATGCTCCGTTTATTTATATTAAAATTTTATTGGCAATATTATACAACTTTTATTTATTTTTGCAAAATAAAATAAAAAATTAATCCTTTATAAAAATATAATATGTTCCGGAATGTTTACTTTTTATACCTTTCACATACAGATTAGATTTTATTGCATATGATTTTGTAAAACTTCTAATTATTTGTCTGTTTATCCTCTCATACGCCGGTGCTAAATTAAAAACAATAGCAATTTTGGCTTTAGATAACTGTTCTTTTGTTTTCTGTAAATATTTATCGAAATTTTTATAACTGAATTGCCAATACGAAGTCTCCATGTTAGAAAAAATATTTTTATTGAAATATGGTTGTACTGAGACAGCTCCGTAATTAATACCGACAATATTTTCCTTATCAAAATTATTTTCTTTTATAATATTCACAACATCCATAGAGGCATCACAATTTTCTTTTACATCAATAAGCGACTGTTTTAAGGAAAAATAAATTTGGAACAATAGTATTAAAACAAATAAAACATAAAATATTTTATTGTATTTTATCGAAACATCTATCTTATTTTCAACCTGGAATACCCAACAGGAAAAAATTAGTATCAGGAAAAATATTCCGGTATGCCAAGAAGAGTAATGTAACAAAACCATCGCTATATACACCGCCATAATTAAAATGGCAAAATATAGTATTTGTTTTATATTTCTACAAAATGTTTTTATTGAGAAAATGTACAAACTTAAAGTTAAAAGGAAACAGATAAAATTATAATATTGTCCTGCAGAATTAAAATAACAATCAATAAAAAGATCTACAAGTGTTTTAATTATGCTTTTATTTGTAAATACATTTGACAAAGAAGCAAAACTGTCGGGATTACTTTTGCATGTAAAAGCAACAAAAGACATATATATAGTCAACAGAATTATCGGGATACTTTTTGTAATTTTAATTTTAAACGATAAATATTTTGTTTTATTCTGAACACAGTCAAAAACAAAAAAGCACAACAAGCAGAACGCTGTTACAAAACTATATGCATATATACTTGCAAGTAAAGCCAATAAGAAACAGTATGTGTATGTTTTTTCAAAACGCTTATTATAATATATTGCAAGCAAACAAAAAACAGGAAAAAGCAAACAATAACTTCTAGAAACTACCGTATATTGATAAAATATATAATAACTGAAAGGAACAAGAATTTTGATTATTTCAGGAAAATTTGATTTAAATAAAAAAAGATATACTCCAACACAAGAAAACAGCCAAGATATTATAAATATATATTCATATTTCCAGCCTATTAAAATAAAAAATTTTAGAATATAATACCACAAAAAAGGATGCCCTTCATATGAGCATCTTTGAAACAAAATATCATAAAAACTACAATCTCGTGCAATAAGCCAACTCTGAGCTTCATCTGCCCATGGTTCGTGATTAATTCCGACACAAAAACAAAATACTGCAAATATAAAAAAAATTAAAAGATTTAAATAGAAAGCTCTATTATTTATAAAATATTGCATGCAGTTAGTTGCTCCTTCTAATATATTTCGCATATTATTATTCTTGCGAAAATTTTATCATCTCTTCCGCATGCTTAATGGCATGTTCCGTAATTTTTTCCCCTGAAATAATTTTTGCAATTTCCTGAATTCTTTCTTTATCGTTTAAAATTTTTGCTTTTGTAATATTTCTGTCGTTTTCAATTTCTTTATATATTTTTATATGATTATCGGCATTCGATGCAATCTGTGCCAAATGCGAAATAGAAACTATTTGTCTTTTTCCTGCCAAACTTTTTAATTTTTTACCTATTTTTTCTCCGGTCATACCGCTGGTTCCGGTATCTATTTCATCAAAGATTATAGTATCAACATTGTAGTTATCAGATACCGTCGTTGACAGGGCCAGCATTACACGCGAAATTTCTCCGCCGGAAGCCACAAGCGATAACGGATTAAGACTTTCACCTTTATTTGCACTGAACATAAATTCTATCTTGTCAAAACCATGCGATGTAATCTCACTCTGTTCAAACGATATTTCAAATTGAGCATTTTTCATATTAAGATCTGCAAGTTCTGAAACTATTTTTTTAGCAACAGTTTTTGCCGTTTTTTTCCTTTTATAGGAAATCTGTTTACACAATTCAATAACATCTTTCAATAAAATATCTATTTGTTTTTGAAGCTGTTCAATATTATACTCATAATTTTCAAGAGCTTTTAATTTAGTTTCCAATTCCGTACAGTAATTTAAAATTTCTTGTATCGTTTTTCCGTATTTTGATTTTAATTTTTTTATAAGCTGTTGTCTCTCCAGCATTTTGTCAAGAGCTTCAGGACTGGCATCCATATCGCCTACAAGTGTTTCAATTTCTGCATAAACTTCTTCCGCGCTCTCAATAGAAGCACTTAAATTTTTAGCAATATTTTCAGTATTTATACCATACTGTTCAAGCAAATCTATTTGTTTGTTTATAGTAGACAAACCGTCTAAAACAGAACAGTCGTTTCTATGCAATATCGCAATCATTTCCGATGTTATATTTTTTATTTTTTCCGCATTTTTTAGTTTCGGCAATTCAGTTTCAATAGTCTCTTCCTCTTCCGGAGACAAACTTGCTGAAGTTATTTCTTTTATCTGATAATTATATAAATCAATAAGTCTTTCTCTGTCAGTATTATTCTTTTCTATATCTTCTTTTTTGTTTTTCAGTTCTTCCAGTTCGGAATATTTTTTAGATAATTTTTCTAAAAGTTTTTGATTTCCTGCAATATCGTCAAGAATATGTCTTTGATATTGTTGCTCAAAAAGCATATTACTTTTGTGCTGAGCATAAAAATCTACCAAATATTTCCCTATATTTGAAAGTGTACTTATGCTGACGGGAATATCATTAATATATGCTTTACTTTTTCCTGATGTATCAATCTGTCGTCTGATAATAACATCTTTATCCGCATCACTTATGGCAAGTTCTGAAAAAATTTTTTTAACATTTTCGTTATTTGAAATATCAAATTCTGCTGCAATTATACAACTTGTTTCACCTGTTCTTATTACACTTGTACTGGCTCTTGCACCAAGGAGTAAATCTATAGAATCTATAATTATAGACTTACCGGCACCGGTTTCACCCGTTATTACGGTAAGTCCTTTTTTTAAATTTATATTAATATTTTCAATTAATGCATAATTTTTTATCGACAGATTTGTTATCACTTATACACCCCATTTAAGTTTGGTTTTGAGAGTATCAAAATAGGAATAATTTTTATCTCTTATAAATTTGGCTTTCCCAGAAAACATTTTAATTTTTACTTTTTTGTTCTTATCAAGAATATAACTTTCCTGTCCGTCTATAGAAACGACTAAATCCGACTTTCTGCTGCCCTCAGAAGAAACAAATTCCAAAATATTGTCCGCTTCAACAATCATTGGTCTGTGCGTCAAAGTATGCGGCGATATCGGTGCAATAATAAATAATGATAATGTCGGATAAATAATAGGTCCGGACAGTGCAAGTGAGTATGCCGTCGAGCCTGTAGGCGTGGAAATAACAATTCCGTCACCTTTATAGCTTGATAAAAATTTTTTATTTATGAAGGCATCTATGGAAGTAAGTCTGCCGTTATAAACAGATCTTATTATACAATCGTTTAATGCCGTTGTTTTTATTATTTTATTTTTTGTCGGTATTTCTATCTCAAGCATCATTCTTTCTTCATATTTAATACCTGTACTTAAGATATTTTCTAATGCGTTAAAAATACCGTTTATATCAGTATCCGTTAAAAATCCGAGAGTCCCCAAATTGACCCCCATAACAGGGATGGAATATTTCGCAACAAGTCTGCTGATACGCAGCATTGTTCCGTCACCACCGAGAGAAATAATAAAATCTACTCTTGGATTTTTTGAAAGATTATAAGGAATATTTCTTGTTTTGATATTTTTCTTTTTTAACCATTCTGAAATTCTGTTGCAATATTCTTTTGCATCTGGTTTCAAATGATTATAAGAGATACCTACAGTTTTCATAAAACCCTTTTATTTATATTTTTCGATAATTATACAAAATTATAAAATAAAAAAAAAGAAAAAACCGAGTAGAGATTTTTTCTACTCGTTTTTTATTTGTTGTTTATTTTCTTCCTTTTTATTTTATAATTTTGTACAATCTATGAAACAGCATTATGCTTTATCGTTAAAAAACATATTTAAAGTTCTTAAGAGTTTAAACAATAAAAAGTGCAGAGCACTTTTTACATTTTTAGATTTGCAAGTTCGTCGGTGAGACGAAATATTTGGCGAGTGCGGTGTGCTGAAATGAAATCGCAAGCGGTTGGCACATAAGCGAGCCAAATATAAAGTCGTAACCAGAAATTGCAAATCGTTATAAAAAAAGGAATTACTATGTACTGGCAAAAAGAAATTGAAACAATGGACAGACAACAGTTGAGAAAAATGCAGTTGGACTGCATCAACAAACAACTGGCATTGGCAAAAAATGCCCCCTACTACAAGGATAAACTCGCAAATATTTCCGAGTTAAAATCTTTAGAGGAAGTAACAAAACTTCCGTTTACAACAAAACAAGATTTGAGAGATGCTTTCCCTTACGGTCTTTTATCGACAGATTTAAAGAATGTTGTAAGACTGCATTCCTCATCCGGAACAACAGGTAACC
>JAFPUA010000195.1 GCA_017413305.1 Candidatus Ruminimicrobiellum caprinum | reverse complement strand
ATTTTCTTTCCAATTCTTTTGGCATTACAAATTACTCCTGAAAAAACAAAAATTTGGCTAGAAAAAAATTATAGTCAATATTTAAAAAAAAAGCAAATTTTTTATGGAATAAAAAATTTACTTTTTCTCATTAACTATAAATTGTAAAATATAAATTGTTTTTTTATCTTCTTACATAGATGAAGTCGGCGATTTCTTTTGATATTGCTATTTGAGTTTCGCCAATTTTTATAACAAAGGTAGGTTCTTTTTTGTTTAAAGAAATTTTTGCTCCTGGAACAAGCCCTAACGATAAGAGCTTGTGCATATACTCATCTCCTGATGTAACTATGTAAGATAGAGTAGCATCTTCTCCTACGTCAAGCCTTGATAACGGTTCTACTATAGCTTCTATTTTATCAAGAGCTTTTTTGCAACAATCTCCTTCAGGAATAGGGTTGCCATGCGGGCACTGTTTTGGATGTCCGAGCAAAGTGCATATGGAATCTGCCAAATCGCTTGAAAGGTTATGTTCTATATTGCAAGCAACTTGCTCTATTAAAGACCTGTTGAAGTCCAAAACATCAGCAAGCAATCTTTCGGTAAGTCTATGGCGTCTTGTAAGTTGCTTGCCAAGATCTTCACCTTTTACTGTAAGTTTTATTTTGGAAAAACTTTTCTTTATATATTCTTCTGCTAACAGTTTTTCTATTATATCAGGTTCAACACCTTCACGCACTTTTTTTGCAACTGTGTCAAAATTGTCTTCGCCTTTCTGTATGGAAGTCCAAATAACGCCGAGAGCTTCTTCAATATCTATGTTTTCTTTACTTTTATGTTCAATAACAGCCATCTCATGCTCCTTTATATTTTTCCTGCGGAAACTGTTGTTGTAATTCCGCCTCTGATTTTAAATTTTAGTTCAACATATATTTTTTTAGGTTTTAATAATGTTTTTAAATCTTTCATAATGCTGTTTACTACACTTTCATGTACCATACCTACCATTCTGTAAGACTGTAAATACATTTTTAAAGATTTTAGTTCCACTACAACTTTGGAAGGTATATATTTTATGGTCAAATCTGCGAAGTCCGGCAGACCTGTCCACGGGCATAGACAAGTAAACTCTTCTGTTTGAATACAAACATTTATGTCGTTACCTATATACTGATACGGCATTGCTTGTAATAACTGTTTTGATACTTTAGAAAATTCCGGGAACTGCTTTGTTGTAGGTTTCATATATACTCCTTATTAAGTTGTTCCTTAATTTGTTAGATTATACTAAATTTTATGTTAAAAAACAATCACTAAAAATGTAAAGACATCTTTAGTGATTGTATATTGTTCAGTTATAATTATTTTTCAGCAGCTTTTTTAAAGAATGTGCTGTAGGTTATGGAAATACCTGTGTACCAAGTTTCTGCTACGCGTTCAAAACGCTGTGCTGATGCACAATAGTAATTAACAAACGGTGCAACATAAAGATCATTCCACAACATAACATTAAGTCTTACTTCAGCTTCAGCTTCGTAATCTAAATCGCTGTATTTTTCTTCCGTATATGTCTGATAGTCTCTGTAGTATCCTTT
>JAFPUA010000194.1 GCA_017413305.1 Candidatus Ruminimicrobiellum caprinum | reverse complement strand
TAATAAATGCCGGTGACGGTTTTCATGAACATCCTACGCAAGGTTTGCTTGACCTTTTTACTATGCAGGAAAAGAAGAAAAAAATTGAAGGTTTAAAAGTTCTTTTGGTAGGTGATATTCTACACAGCAGAGTTGCAAAGTCCAACATTTGGGCTTTAACAAAATTTGGTGCAAAAGTTCGCGTAGTAGGTCCGCCGACATTGATACCAAGCAAAATTTCCGAACTTGGAGTAGAAGTTTTCTATAATCTTGACGAAGCAATAAAAGATGTTGATGTTGTAAATATTTTAAGAATACAGATGGAGCGTCAGCAGGAAAATCTGTTCCCTTCGATACATGAATATGTTGAGTTATATCAAGTAACAAAAGAAAGACTTGCAAAAGCTAAACCTGATGTTTTGGTTATGCATCCGGGACCGATGAACAGAGGAATAGAAATTGATTCTGAAGTCGCGGATAGTCCTGCAGCAGTAATTAACGAACAGGTTACTAATGGAATTGCCGTTAGAATGTCAGTTTTATATCTTCTTGCCGCAGCAAGAAATAAAAGAAAAAAATAAGAGGGAAAAATATGTTGATTCAAATTAAAGATATCAAAATAATTGACCCGGCAACAAAAGTAAACAAGGTTGGTAATATTTTTGTTGAAGATGGAAAAATAGTTGAAAAACTTTCTAAGCCGGCTGATAAAGTTATTGACGGAAAAAATAAAATCGTCGTCCCGGGGCTAATAGATGTTCATTCGCACTTGAGGGAGCCCGGACAGGAAGAAAAAGAAACAATAAAAACAGGAACTATGGCTGCAGCAAGAGGTGGGATTACTACAGTTTTCTGTATGCCAAACACAAAGCCTGTTACGGATAATGCGCCGTCTGTAGAATATATTTTGATGAAGGCTCAGAAAGAAGGAAAAGTTAATGTTTTCCCGATAGGTTGTATAACTAAAGGTTCTTTAGGGAAAGAACTTGCGGAAATCGGCATACTGAAAAAAGCAGGCATAGTTGCAGTCAGTGATGACGGAGTTCCTGTAGCTAATTCTCAAATTATGAGAAGAGCTTTGGAATATACAAAAATGTTTAATCTTGCCGTAATTTCTCATTGTGAAGATAAGGAATTATCAAGAAACGGTGTAATGAATGCCGGTAAAAATTCAATGATTTTCGGGTTGAGAGGTATTCCTAACCAGAGTGAAGAAATAATGGTTTCAAGAGATATTATGCTGTGTGAACTTACAGGCGGCAAACTTCATATCGCGCATGTATCTACGGCGGGGTCAGTTGAGCTTGTTCGTCAGGCAAAAAAGAAAGGATTAAATGTTACTTGCGAAACATGCCCTCATTATTTTACTTTAACGGATGATTATGTTCAAAATTATGATACGAACTTTAAAATGAATCCGCCATTAAGGACACAAAAAGATGTTGATGCGATAAAAGCAGGCTTAAAAGATGGAACAATTGATTGTATAGCTACAGATCATGCTCCTCACACGCAGGAAGAAAAATGCAGAGAGTTTGATTCTGCTCCATTTGGAATAATAGGTTTTGAAACGCTTCTTTCTTTAACATTGAACGAACTTGTAGATAAAAAGGTTTTAACATTGGAAGAAGCAATTGCAAAAATGACAACAAACCCTGCAAAGATATTTTCTCTTGAAAAAAGAGGCAGTTTGAAGCCGGGTTCTGTTGCAGATATTACAATAATAGATTTGGAACGCAAATACGAGTTTAAAAAAGAAGATATTTTGTCAAAAAGCAAAAATTCTCCGTTTATAGGGAGAAAATTTAAAGGCAGTGCAGTTATGACTATCGTCGGAGGAAAAATAGTTTGGACATTAAAAGATGGGATTATCAACTAAAAATAAAAGAAAATAAAAATCTCGGACTAAATTTTTATAAAATTTCCGTTGTATCAAAACAGATTGCTTCTGCGGCATGTGCCGGGCAGTTTTGTATGATAGGAATAGAGAGAGTTTTTTTAAGAAGACCTTTAAGTATTTATTCCGTTGACAAAAAGACCGGAACAGTATCTTTCTTGTATAAAGTTGTCGGTAAAGGAACCGATATTTTGGCAAATATGCAGGAGGGGGAATCCGTAAAAATTTTGGGACCATTGGGGAAAGGATATCCTATTGAATTTGAAAATAATTTAGCTCCTGTTTTAGTTGGCGGTGGAACGGGAATAGCATCAATACATTTTCTTGCCGAAAGTTTAAAAATTTTAAAGAAAAATTTTGAAAAGACAGGCAGTATTTATTACGGGGTTAGAACAAAAAAAGAACTTGTTTGTCTTAACGAATTTAAAAAAATGGGATGGAATGTTTTTGTTTCTACCGAGGACGGTTCTCAAGGATATAAAGGATATGTAACAGATTTGCTTGCAAAACAGATAAAAAAAGAAAGTGTTGTTTATGTATGCGGTCCTACTCCTATGATGAAAAAAGTTATATCTATTGCTAAAGACAATAATATTTCAGGATATGCTTCTTTAGAAGAAAAGATGGCATGTGGAGTAGGTAATTGTCAAGGTTGTG
>JAFPUA010000193.1 GCA_017413305.1 Candidatus Ruminimicrobiellum caprinum | reverse complement strand
CCTTCAAGCTCTTCAACTTTTAAACCGACATTTGTTTGAGCTTCTTTTTCAAGTCTTGCTTTTAAATGTCTTGATGTTAAAAATTTTCCCTCTCTGCCTGCAAAAGGTGAATCGTTAACCAAAAAGTCCATGGATATTGTCGGTTCATCTATTGCTAAAGGTTCAAGAGGTAACGGATGTTCCAATTCACAAACCGTATCACCTACTTTTAAACCTTCAAGACCGGATATTGAAACAATATCACCTGCCGAAGCTTGTTCAACTTCAACTTTTGAAAGTCCTAAAAATTTTTCTATTTTTACTGCCTTTGCCTGAGTTGAACCGTCTTTGTTTACAAGAAGAACTGTTTGACCTTTTTTAATTGAACCGTTCAAAATTCTACCGATACCTACTCTGCCTAAAAAATTATTGTAATCTATCATTGTTATTTGCATTTGCAAATGTTTATCTATATCTGCTTCCGGGGCAGGAACATATTTTATTATGCCGTCAAGCAACGGAGAAACATCTGTTCCTTTAGCATCTATCTTTGTACTTGCCCAACCTTCCCTGCCTGAAGCATAAAATATAGGAAAATCAAGTTGTCTGTCTGTTGCACCCAACTTCATAAACAATTCAAATATATCATCTATTGCTTTACTTGCATTCGCTTGCGGTTTATCCATTTTGTTTATAACAACTATAGGATTTAAGCCGAGTTCCAGTGCTTTTCTTAAAACAAACCTTGTTTGTGGCATAGGCCCTTCAGCAGCATCTACCATAAGAATTGCACTGTCTACCATTTTTAATACTCTTTCAACTTCGCTGCCGAAATCGGCATGTCCCGGAGTATCCACAATATTTATTGTATGATCTTTATATTTTATTGAAGTGCACTTTGCAAGTATTGTGATTCCCCTTTCTCTTTCTATCGGATCGGAATCCAAAACGGTATCTTGAACTTCATCATCTTTAACCGTCCATTCACCGGCAACCTTTAACATTGAATCTACTATTGTTGTTTTACCATGGTCAACATGGGCTATTATTGCTACATTTCTTACATCTTCTCTTGTACTCATACTATGCGTCCTTAATTATATTATGTATTATATATTATACATTACAATTTATTTTGAATATTATAAAAAACTTTAAAGTTTTTTTGAGGTATGGATGCATGGATGGAAGGTTGCATGGAAACAAATACTACTTGAATTACTTCACTTCGTTCGTAATGACAACTTTTGTCATTGCGAAGGGCTTTAGCCCTGTGACAATCTATCAGTTTCTATACTTCTATACTTCCAAACTTCTATGCCTCAAATTTTCGCTTTGCTAAAATTTATCCAAACAGCTCAGTGGCTTTGTGACCAAGAGTAACATAATCAACTTTACCGTTACCCATAATAATCATCTCTTCCAAAACGTTTATCTTTTTAGGAACAAACAAATCACTTGAACCTTGAGCTTTAAAAGCCGCGCTTATTTCACTAAAAGTTGTGTTGGGCCTTGTAGTAAACAGTATCAACTGTTCACCTTTCTTTTCATCAGGTATAGCAACTACAGCATGGCTGTAATCCGGCCAAAGTGCAGTTATCATTTCTTCTACGGCAGTTAAAGATACCATTTCACCTGCAATTTTAGCAAATCTCTTTGCTCTGCCTTTTATGGTTATAAAGTTATCTTTATCCACTGAAACGATATCACCGGTATCATACCAACCGTCTTCCAACGGCTGTATTACT
>JAFPUA010000192.1 GCA_017413305.1 Candidatus Ruminimicrobiellum caprinum | reverse complement strand
TTGCATATCTTCACCATAAATATTTTTACCGTTGATAAGAATTTCACCGGTAATTTTTACTCCGTCGATAGTATCGTTGATTCTATTTAATGTTCTAAGTAAAGTAGATTTACCGCAACCGGAAGGGCCTATTAAAGCCGTTATTCTGTTAGCTCTAATATCCATGTTTATATTTTTCAATGCATGAAAACTAGAGTAATATAAATTTAAATTCTTAATTTGAATTTTTACTTCACCTTTTCTCTTTGTCATTACAAAAAATCCTTATTGTTTTTCTTTTGTCGTTACCAATCTTCTATTCTTCTAATCTTCCAAATTAACCAAATCTTCCGGTAATATAATCTTCTGTTAGTTTGTTTTTTGGAGTTAAGAATATATTTTGTGTATTATCAACTTCTATTAGTTCTCCCATTAAAAAGAATGCTGTTCTTGTTCCGACTCTTGAAGCTTGTTTTACATTGTTTGTAACTAAAACTATAGTATATTTTTCTTTTAACTTTAACATTGCTTCTTCTACTTTTGCCGTCGATATAGGATCGAGACCTGAACATGGTTCATCAAATAAAATTACTTCCGGTTCTATTGCCAATATTCTTGCAATACATAATCTTTGTTGTTGTCCGCCGGACATTTTTATTGCTGAAGAATTTAATCTGTCTTTAACTTCATCCCACAAAGAAGCATCTCTTAAAGATTTTTCTACTACTTCATCCATGTTTTTTTTGTTCTTTAATCCTAATACTCTTGGAGCATAAGCTATATTGTCATAAATCGACATTGGTAATGGTATCGGCATTGCAAAAAGCATACCTATTATTGTTCTTAATTTTTCAGGATTCATATCGAAAATATTGTCATTATCAAGATAAACGTCACCTTTTCTGGAAAAGGCAACATTCATATCGTTCATTCTGTTTAACGTTCTTAAAAAGGATGTCTTTCCGCTATTGGAAGGACCTATAATAGAAAGTATCTCGTTTTTTTTAACTGTTAAGCTAAGATTTTTTAGTACTTGTTTCCCGCTATAAAAACAACTGAGATTTTCAACTTTTATTTTATCTACCATTTTCTAATTTTCCTGAAATAAAGTCTTGCAACTATCGCAATTAAACTCATAGAAAGTACCATTAATAACAATACCAAAGCTGTTCCGAAGATTATATTTTTCGGCATATTCGGTATTTGTGTCGATATAATGTACAAATGATATGGTAATGCCATAACTTGATCAAACATTGATTTTGGTAGATGCGGTACATAAAAAGCTGCTGCAGTAAACAATATAGGAGCCGTTTCTCCTGATATTCTGGATATACTTAAAATTGCTCCTGTCATAATTCCGGGTAAAGCATTTGGTAAAACAACTCTTCTTATTGTTTGCCATTTACTTACACCCAAAGACCAACTTGCTTCTCTAAAGGAATAAGGAACACTGCTTAAAGCTCCACGAGCAGTTGTTATTATTACAGGTAACTCCATTATAGATAATGTTAAAGCTCCGGCAAGAATTGATACTCCGAATCCCATTAACATAACAAAAATTCCAAGTCCGAATAAACCATAAACTACGGATGGAACACCGGCCAAATTAACTATTGCAAGTTTTATGAT
>JAFPUA010000002.1 GCA_017413305.1 Candidatus Ruminimicrobiellum caprinum | reverse complement strand
TACTTCTGCCGTGTTCGCTACATTCGCGTTATCTGACCACGTTGCACTATCTACTTTAATTAAGTATATATTCGTATAATCACTCTGTGTCAATTTTGCAGGCGTTATATTTGCATCCACTATCTTCGCTGTTGTGATTGCGTTATCGGCTACTGTCTTAGCATTCTCTGACCATGTCGTTGTCGTCGTATATACTGCATTCGCTACAAAATTACTATTTGCTAATTGTAAATTACTATACTCCGTTCCTGTCGCAAAATTGTCATTCGTTAACTTAAATTCACTACTTAAACTATTCGCCGTTTCTGCTGTATCTGCCCATGTCGCACTGTCTACTTTGACTTCATATATATAAGGATCCTCAGAGCCTTTATAAGTGGTAAAATTACCGCTAACAAGTTTATCTGCTCCTTCTGCAGTAGATAAACTTAATGCATAAGTAGATGTTGATGCATAAAATGCATTGGGACTAGCAGCAAACGGTGTGACAGATGATTCAACACCATTAGCTGTTACTTTGAAATATAACTGTCTATTAAAATCTATATTGTCGGAAGCAAAATCAAAATTAACAGTATATAAACCTTCAGAATCTACATTTACACTACTATTTGTTTTTGATGCAACTTGAGAACTTCCTGAACTATCACTGTATATAGCCAAAGTCACAGATTTTGTTCCAGTAATAGGGCTGCCGGAATCTGTAGTAAGTCTTCCCTGTACATTTATTTTTTTAGGAACATTATCCGTAGCAGCAAAAACAGCTGTTCCGGAAAGAAACATTCCGCACATAAATAAAATTATAAATATTAAGTACTTAGACAGAAAAAACTTCTTTTCCATAAAGCAACTCCCTCTACTTTAAAGGTTTTGCGCAGTTTACGCAAAATCTAAGTTTTTTGCCTGCCGGTGCTGTATTAACATAACCGCAGTTAAGGCAAACAACAACTTGTTGTTCTTTGCCAGAGCCATTATCATTATCTTTAATTTTTTTATATTCTTTCGATGCTTTATCGTGAGAATGATCATCTTCTTCCGAAGTTGTAATAGCACCGAGCAACTGCGGTTCAGGTTCTGTTTTCTGAACTACAGGTTTCGTCTCTTTTACTTCGGTAACTTCCGGAACAAGAAGAATTTCTTTTGTATTTTCTCTGCCGGATATCAAATCTACATTAACTGCTTGCTCTATATATTTTTTAGCAATAACTCTAAAACTATAGCTACCCGGTTTAAATTTGCTCTTAAATACACCATTTTCATCTGTTTTACCGAGAATCTTCTTATCCTGCCAAACAAAAACATTAGCTAAAGGATTTCCGGTTGTACTCGACTTAACCTTAATATTAAGACCAACATTGGCATATTCCAAAACGCCAAGTACCGTACTTGTCTTACTGATATCAACATCATAAAGTGTATGTGATTTGTACTCCTCATCGCCGTTAAAGACAACATTATATTTGTCCACCGGCAACGGAATTTTTACAGGTTTTGTCGTAGAAATTTCTTTCTTAATTCTAAAGTTCTTATTGTATATGGAAACTGTCGTTAAGAAAGTTGCATCAGGTTCTTCCTTTGAACGAACACGAAATGTGATAATTTTATTAAGTTTAAAGAACAATGTCGGATCTGACTTTTCGCTAACAACAAAAGATTTCAACACTTCTCCAAAACGAGCATTCGGATCCATCAATCTTATCTTGTATTCGCCAATTTTAAAGAGAGTATCCAAAGGTGTTGTTCCTCTGGGCTGATCTTCGCCTTGAACATGTACCATCATTCCTTTAGGATCGGAATCTATCTTAACGCGTTTAAACATGGCTCCTTTAACACTGAAAATATTTTCCCCGTCAATATTTTTAAGTTCGCAATCCCAGAACTTTCTGTCAACACCTGCGAACATTTCTTCAACTGCAGTCTTTGAAAAATCAATATTACACTGTCCGTCAACACCTACTGATGCAGAGTTGGACCCTAAATCATCAAAACCGTCCATAGACAATCTTACGGTATGAGCACCTGCCATCAACTGTACTTTGCAAGGTGTTACACCGAATTTATTTCCATCGACATACACACTTGCTCCTCTTGGGAAAGAATCCACATTAAGTACAAAATCAAAAACGATTTCTATCTTTTCTTTTCTTGCCTTTTTACCTTTATCACTTTTTTCTATCTGTACAACTCTCTGTACAGGCTTAAAACCATCCTTTAATGCAGAAACTATATATGACCTTGGAAGAACTTTACGCACTGGTATAGGAGAAGAAGACGAAACATTATTTAATATTTTTTCTCCTTCCTTTGTCTTCATACTTACCACCGCACCTGCAGGAACCGTAGTTATCACGACATCAGGCGGATAAAGACGAGAATATATTTCATCCCCTAACGGAGTTATTTGTAACAAAAATATATCCAACCCTGCAAATATTAATACAGCAAGTATCAGAGAAACTATTACTCTTATGATACCTTTCTTAATATCATTTATTTTTGTAAGTAGCCAATCACCAACTTCTTCAAATACGGTTTTGCCTTTTTCTTCTACTTTGGGAACTGCCGTTTTTTCTTCAACTCCGGCAACACCCGCCGCCAAAGCCGCGCCGGAAGAATTGTCATCTTGATACGCGCTAACATTTTTTGCTTGTCCGGCAATAAAGTCGGTACAAGTTATCTTTCTGACAAATTCATTTTTCTTAACATCCTGTATATCAAGCGCTTTTACATTTTCTATGAACTTTTCCGAACCTACTACATACTCTTTCATGGTATTATCAATAAATTCGGCAAGTTCGGCAGAAAGCTCGTCGGTTTCAACGCCTTTCAATACTCTCCTTATATCTCTGTACATCTCAATAGCTTTTTCGTATCTGTCATCTCTGTTTTTCTCTAAAGATTTCGCAATAACATCCACAATTTCGCCCGGAACTTCAGGAACTTTGTTAAGCTCTGCAGGATCAAATCTCTCATTTAAAACTTTATTTTTTATTTCTTCATTTGTTCCCGTATATAATTGTTTCCCGGTAAGCATTTCATAATACAAAACGCCCACAGAAAAAATATCTGTTCTGTGGTCGATGTTCGACGCTCCCTTTATTTGTTCGGGAGACATATACGGGTATTTACCGGTAATAACTTTTTCCGGGATAGAATCTCTCAGTTCGTCGGCAGTTTTTGCTATACCGAAATCACTGAGCTTGATATTTCCGTCGAAAGATAATAAAACATTCCCCGGAGAAATGTCTCTATATACAATTCCGTAGGCATTTCCCGTAATGGAGTCTCTTGCAATTCTGTTAGCATAGTCAATAGCTTTCAATATGCTCATACAGATAAATGTTGCAAGTTTCCAAGGAATTTTAATATTCAAATCGTTACATTTCGAAATTAAAATTTCAAGATCAATTCCTCGTATGTAGTCGAGGACAATATAATAAGAGCCGTTATTTCCTTGCCAGAAATGTTGCACTCTGACAATGTTATCGTGAATGATGTTTTTAGCGATGAGAGCCTCTTTGTAGAACATCTCTACAAATTTCGGCTGAGCATAATCGGGAAGAAGTTCTTTTATGGCAATAAAGTTCCTCAAGCTGAAATCATACGCTTGCCAAACGACACCGAACCCTCCGGTACCGATTCTTTTTACTGTAACATACTGGTTGTTAATAAAAAAACCTAACTGCAATTCATTTTTAGCTGAATCCGCTTTAAGGCTATCTGCCATTCGTATTCCCCTTTATATATAAAGACAAATTTTTATTATATACACATGAATTATAGCATATATTTTTTACAAAAACAACCTTTTTTTTAGTATAAAATAAAAAAGGACTTGAAGTTTTTTTCTTCAAGTCCTTTTTTTAATCAATATTTATCAGGTACTTCAGAAAGAATTTCCTCTCTATTTTTATCCTCAGGAATCGGCGCTCCCGAAACTTTGTGTCTTACCCAATCGCCGATGGAATCTACAATAATGTATGTAACAGGCGTCATAAGCAATGTAACAAGCAGCGATAACAGCTGTCCGCCAACGATAACAATAGCTAAAGATCTTCTGACGTCGGCACCTTCACCGTTGGAAATCATCATAGGTATCATGGAGACAATAAGAGTTAATGTAGTCATTAAAATAGGTCTTAATCTTACTTTATTTGCCTCAAGTATTGCGTTGGTTCTGCCGTAACCTCTGGCTCTTAATTGGTTAGTGTAATCCGTCTGCAAAATAGCGTTTTTACTGACGACACCAATCAACATAAACATACCGAGCAAACTGAAAATATATAATGTTTGTCCCGTTATCATTAAAGCAAAAAGTGCAAAAGGAATAGTCAATGGTAAACTGACGATAATAGCTATAGGATGAGTAAACTTTTCCATCAATGCACAAAGAATTATATACTTAAATACAAAAGCTAATACAAAAGCCAACATAAAAGATACGAACATTTTTCCCATTTCTTTTGCCAAACCACTCTGCATAACCGAATATTCCGGATCTGCATTTAAGGAATAGAACGTATCCTGCATTATTCTCATTGCATTTCTTGTATCAAGCCCGTTGAGGTTTGCCTCAACTCTTACTTCTCTCTGTCTGGCAACTCTGTTAATCTGACTGGGGCCGACACCTTCTTCAATCTCTGCAATATTATCAAGACGAACTACCGTATCTTTACCGTCGATTCTTGCAGGTATAAGAAGTGCACAAATTGCCTCTTTTGTATCTCTGTATTCTTCCGCAACTCTTACACGAACCTCGTAAAGTTCATCTCCTTCCTTATATTTTGTAATATCATCTTCACCGCCTACCATAGTTCTGAGTGCTGCAGCAACTGCCGTAACATTAACACCTAAATTATTAGCTTTATCTCTGTTTATAACAACTCTATATTCAGGCTTTGCCAAATCAACAGATAAATCCAAATCTATAAAACGGGAATCTGTTGCAAGTTTATCTTTAACTGCATTTGCGTAACCGATTAATTTTGTTAAATCCGGTCCCATTAAGCTAAGCTGAACATCTTTATTACCATTACCTGCACCTTCGCTTCTGACAAGAACTGCAGTCGTAAGACCATCATACTTTTTCATCATCTCTCTGATGTTTTTAATATAATCCTTAGTCTTTAACCCATGTCTATATTCTCTATCTTCAAGTTCAACTTCCAAATAACCTTTATTTGTCGGGCTGGCATCGGAAAAGGTACTTAAACCATCACCACCTTTACCGGCAACAAGCAAAACGCTCTTTATATAAGGAAGTCTTCTGATATCTGTTTCAATTTGCCCTAAAATATTTTTCATATCAGGATAGCTTGTACCTTCTGCTGCTTTTACCTGTACCTGTACTTTACCGGAATCTTCCTGAGGAAAAAATTCTCCTCCCATAGTCTTAGCCATAGGAAGAATTGCAATTATACATAAGAAAGCAAGCACAACCATTACAAATTTATGATGTATTGACCAGTTCAAAATAGGAATATAAATTTTCACAAGATTATTGTTTATCGATGTAACAACTTTATCAATTTTATTCTCACCTTCGGTTTTTTTCAACATTTTTGCACAAAGCATAGGCGTCAATGTTAATGCAACTATACCGGAAAGAGCTATAGCAAATACTACCGTCCATCCATAACTGCTTAAAATTCTCCCTACCATACCACCCATATATGCAAGAGGTAAAAATATAACAAGAATTGCAAGTGTAGTTGCAACAACGGTAGCCGTAATTTCTTTAGCACCGTCAACAGCAGCATCTACAGGCTTTTTGTTATATTTTTCCATATGTCTGTAAATATTTTCCAGCATAACGATAGCATCATCGATAACAATACCTACGGCAACTGTTAGCCCCAACAACGTAATATTGTTTAATGTAAAACCATTCATATTCATAAATATAAATGAACCGATGATGGATATAGGAATTGCAAGGAAAGATATAATTGTCGAACGCAAAGAACCCATAAAAACAAGCACCATTATACCTGCAAGAAAAGCCCCTAAGAAAAGATGTTCAAGCACTGTATTAACTGAAGCTCTAATGGAACCGCTTTGGTCGGACATTACAACAATATGCATATCTTGAGGTAAAGTTTTTTCTATGGTTTTAATTTTTTCTTTTACACTGTCAATAACTTTTAAAGTATTGGAACCGCTCTGTTTTGTTACTTCCAGCGTAACACAACGGACACCGTCAAGTTGTGTACTTTGCTCCTCGTATTCTCCGCTGTCTTCAACTTCAGCAACATCGGAAAGTTTTATAGGTACGCCGTTTTTGGTAGCAACGAAAATATTTTTAAAATCTTCTACACTCGGAACTCTACCCAAAATTCTTAAACTGTAAGAGTTGTGATCCTGTTCTACTTTACCGCCCGGAATTTCGAAGTTCTGTTGTGCTAAAGCGGATGTAACATCCGTAATAGGAATCTGTAAAGAATAAAGCTTTAATGGATTTATAGTTACATGAACTTCTCTTTCTCTGCCTCCTACGATACTTACAGAACCTACACCGGAAGTATTTTCTATAACTTCTTTAACTTTCTTCTTTGCAAGCTCAGTTAACTCAACAATATCTCTCTGTCCAGTCACAACAACGTTTAATATTGCTTGCGCATCCAAATCAAGTTTCAAAACTACGGGAGATTTTGTCCCGTCGGGAAAATTAGATTTTTCCTGTTCTATTTTATCTCTTACTTCCTGAATACCGACGTCGGCATTCTTATCCATATCAAACTTTACAAAAACAATAGAGACACCTTCCATATTATAGGAATGTATTTCGTCGACACCGGAAATTTCATTAACACCTTCTTCAATATATTTTGAAATGGAAGTTTCTATTTCTTCAGGGCTTGCTCCCGGCAATATCGTCTGCACCATTGTGGCAGGGATATCCATATTAGGATACATACTGACACCCATGCTGCTGTAGCCCATAAGCCCAAGAAATATCAGTGCTACGCTTATCATTATCGTAAACACAGGTCTGTGTATAAAGAATGCGGCAAAACCGCTGTGCTTTTTTTCTGTATTATTTTCTGCCATATTTCAGCTCCTACTTTTGTATCTCTATCTTGCTGCCGTCTTTAATGCCGTAAACAAACTGCAAAACTTCCTCACCTTCGTTAAGACCTTCAACTTGCCAATTGTTATTATTTTTAAATTTAACTTTTATATCTTTTCTTACGGCAGTTGTTCCATCTTCAGAAGGAACTAACACATAATTCGTTCCATCTTCATCTTCATAAATACTGTTTTTCGATAACGACAAAACATTTTTAACTTCTTTTAAAGAAATATCAACTTTTGCAAACATACCTGATTTCAAAAGCCCGTCGGAATTGTCTGCTCTAAACTCAACAGCAACACTTCTGCTTAAAGAATCCACAACAGGGCTGATAACATCAAGCTTAGCTTCAAAAGTTGTTTCGGGGAAAGCTTCGACGGAAAGTTGTGCCGTCTGACCTTTATAAATTTCGTTAACATATCTTTCGGGAACATCAACTTTTATTCTCAATACAGACTGATTTACTATCAAAGCTACAGCTGTCTGCGTTGTAACATTTTCACCGGGATCCAAATAAATTCTACCGACTACACCCGTCAACGTTGAAGGAACAACTACAGGTTCATACTTTGCACCGACTTCGTCCCTGTCTATCAATGATACCGTCTGATCTTTCTTAACTTTGTCACCTTCTCTTAAGAGATTTTTCTGCAATTTACCATTAATTCTAGGATACAAAACAGCTTCTTCTAATGCTTTAACATTACCGGAAGTAATCAGCTGATGTTTTAAATCTCTTTTTTGGACTGCTTCAGTTTTAACGATAAAAACATCTTTTGCAACGCTGTTCAATACGGCGGTATTATCTTTCTTAAAACCGACTTGATATACAATAAAAACAACTACCAGAGCGATAATACTCCAGACGACAAATGCCCCTGATTTATTTTTTTCCTGT
>JAFPUA010000191.1 GCA_017413305.1 Candidatus Ruminimicrobiellum caprinum | reverse complement strand
TTTAACAAGTCTTGCCATCTGTACAAGACCAATTCTTACTTGGTTTTCAAGCAATTCACCAACGGAACGAACTCTTCTGTTTCCTAAATGGTCGATATCGTCAAGGCCAAGTTTTAATTTCTTACCTTTTTCAACAAACTCTGTTTCTCCGTTATAAATCATAAGGAGATACTTAATTGTTGCAATAATATCTTCTCTTGCGATTGTTCTCTTATTTTCGCTAGGAGTATTGAATTTTAATTCTTTCGGATAGTCTGCAGTAATTCTGGTATAGTAGTCGTATATAGGAGCAAGTTTCTTTAATATTTTATATCTTCCGATAGTTGTAAAATCATATCTTCTTACAGATTTGAACAAAAGTTCATCCAAGAATCCCTGTGCTCTTTCCTGCACGATGAATTCCTGAGTTTTTAAAACTTTATAAATATGGTTTACGGCTTCTTTCTGTGTTTTAATGGTATCTTTTTTCAATGTTAAAAGAATTGTAGCATCTTTTAATACTGTTACTGTTTTGATACCTTTATTTTTAAGTTTTTCAACAACAGAATCTGTCAACTCTTTACCTGCATCAACAATAACTTCACCTGTTGCCTTATCGAAAATATCGTCGGCAACACATTCGTTAGCGAGCGTTGCAGGCGCATCTTCCAAAGAAACTTCCTTTGTTTCTTTAAAAAGATTTAATATATCATTATCATTTTCAAAGCCGATAGCTCTCAAAAGAGTAGTGGCTAAAATTTTTCTCTTTCTGTCTATTCTAACATACAGGATACCATTCTGGTCGAACTCAAATTCTACCCAAGCACCTCTGTAAGGAATAATTCTTGCAAAATATAAAGGTTTACCGAAAATTGTAACCTTCTTTTCTTCATCCTCTTCGAATATTACTCCGGGAGAACGGTGAATCTGGCTGACAACAACTCTCTCTGCACCATTAATAATAAATGTTGCAGTGTCAGTCATCAACGGAATATCTCCGAAATATACTTCCTGCTCGGAAATTTCTTTTTCTCTTCCGTCTTCTTTTTTCTGAACAAGTCTTAATTTAATTTTTAAAGGAGCGGCATAGGTCTCATCTCTGGCAATACATTCCGCAACCGAATATTTAGGAGCACCAAACGAGTAAGAAATGTACTGAACTTCCAAACTCTCGTCGGAATTTTTAATAGGAAATACATCTTTAAACGCACCTTCAAGCCCCTGAGCTCTTCTCTTCTCAGGTTCTACATTCACCTGCAAGAAATCTGCAAATGAATTCTTCTGCATACCAAGCAGTAAAGGCGGATCAATAGGTGACTTAATTTTACCGAAATTAACTTTTTTCATTAGTTATAGATCCATTAATTAAAATATTTTTTTATCTTAGACAAAAAGATAAAAATTAAGTAAATATTATATACTTAATTATTATCTTTTGTCAAGTATTTAGATGGTTTGCTACAAAATCTTTGATACAAAATTACTTCAATTCAACAGTTGCGCCTGCTTCTGCGAATTTTTTCTTCATATCTTCTGCATCTGCTTTTGCAACATTTTCTTTAACTGTCTTAGGTGCGCCGTCAACTAAGTCTTTAGCTTCTTTCAAGCCTAAACCGGTTACTTCTCTAACAACTTTAATAACAGCTATTTTGTTAGCACCTGCAGATGTTAAAACTACGTTAAATTCAGATTTTTCTTCAGCTGCTGCACCTGCTGCTGCGCCTGCTGCTGGAGCTGCTGCTACTGCTACTGGAGCTGCTGCAGATACTCCGAATTTTTCTTCCAAAGCTTTTACCAATTCAGCCATTTCCAATACGCTCATAGCTGAAATTTCTTCGATTAATTGATCTTTTGTTAATGCCATTTTACTACTCCCCCATTTATGTTTTTTATTTTTTTAGGATATTTATAGCGAACGCACATTTTGGATTACGCCTTTGTATTTGGCTCCTTTATGTACCAATCGCTTCGCTTTTATTTTTGTACACCGCACTCGCCAAATACTTCGGCTCATCTCAAACTTTGCGGTCTTTGAAAATCGCTTCGCGATTTTGTTGTATTTTTGCTTCGCAAAATTTACATTACTATTACTTCCGAACTTCTGACCATCTGACCTTCTGAGCTTCTAAAATTGCCTTCGGCAATTTTATGCTGCTTTTTCTTTCTGTTCTTTAATTGCGCTCAACACACAAACAAAGTTTCTTGTAACTGCTGTAAGTACGCCAACGAAGTTGGATGCAGGAGCATTCAAGCTGCCAAGCATCTTGGCGATAAGCACTTCTTTTGTAGGAAGTGAAGCCAAAGCTTTAATTTTTTCTACTTCAATTACTTTACCGTCTAAAAGACCTGCTTTTACAACAAATTTTTCATTTTTCTTTGCAAACTCTGAAACTATCTTTGCAGGAGAAACAGGATCGTCTGCTTCTACAACTATTGCTGTAGGGCCTTCAAAATATTTGTCTGCATCGGTTAAACCGATTTCTTTAAGAGCTATCTTACTTAAAGTATTTTTTACAACCAAATATTCGCAACCGCATTTTCTCAACTGATTTCTTAAATCTGAAATTTGTGCAACTGAAAGACCGTGATATTCGGTCATAATCATGCCTTTCATTGCTTTAAATTTTTCAGTAAGACTTTTTACATCGTTCTGATTTTTTAAATTTGGCATCTTTTTTCCCTCTTATATTTTACTTTAATTTTATTTTCAAAATAAAAAAATTCTTCCCACGAGAATGAGAAGAAAATAACAAAAATATTTTATACTCAGTCTCGGCAAGGTGACACTTTCTATTAAGCTTTTTCAAGCCCTTGCTGTCTTAAACTTTTTATAAAAAACATGTACTTCTAAAAGAACTGTGGAAGATTGTAGCAAAAATTTTTTTATTTGTCAAGTGTTTTTGATTTTATTCCAATAGAATCTAATAAATATTCTTTATTTATTCCAAATTTATAATATTCCATTTTTATTGGAGCACCATAGTTGTTTGTTTTCCATTTTATAACACGATTATAAGAAAGAAAACAATTAATAGTGTAGATAATTATACAGAAAAAAACAAGTATAGTTTTTACCAATTTGTTATATTTTTCAAAAAGAACTACAATAAATTTTGCGAACAAGAAAAATAGTCCTAAATATGGAATATATGTATATCTGTCAGCAACAGCAAAACAGCCTATAGGAAAAATATTACTTACAGGAATAATTGTTATAAGAAAAAACATGAAACTGAAAAAAATCAATTTGTTTTTATATTTTTTTAGTAATAAGAAAACAAAAAACATTAACAAATACAGTACTGCAGGGGAATACATTATAAACCATGGTAACATTTTTGTCATATCATAAAAATATGGATACAAGCAATACAATTTTATAGGTAATATCAACTTTTCCAAATAAAAAAGAATATTAAAATGTGCGTTTATAAAATTCACAAATGTTTTAAACAAAGTGGCATGAACATCTTCATTTCCACCATAATGAGAAATAAATGTAATAATTATAAAAATTAATGAAATAACAAAATAAGGAATGTATTTTTTTATATTTTTCTTGTCAAAATTATTCATATAAAAATCTATAAGAATCAATATAAAAGGAAGTGTAATTGCCATTGATTTAGAAAAACAAGAAAGAAGAAAGAATATAACAGAAAGCGTTAAGGGATGAAAGGGCGAAAATGTGAACTGTTTATTATAAGACTTTAAATAAAAAAGAATTGATAAAAGGTAAAAAGGTGCATATAACAAATCTTTCCTTGCGCTTATCCAAGCAACAACTTCTACTCTTGTAGGGTGCAATGCAAAAAGAAATGCTACAACAAATCCTATCCAATAATTTTTTTTTGACAATTTATAAAATATCAAAAAAACAAGCCAAATATTTATTAAGTGCAGCAATATATTATCAAAATGAAATATTGCCGGAATAAAACCAAATAATCCAATTTCTAAACTATAAGACAGTGTTACGAGAGGATGATATAACCCTTCATGAAAATGAGTGAAAGTATTTATAATATAATTAAAAGATATGTTTTTTAATGCTCCGGAATAAGATCTCAGCATCGCCCAATCATCTGTCGGGCAATACCCGGCATCAAGCATTGGTATGTATATTAACAATGTTATAAAAAGGAGTATAAACAGTAAGAATATTTGGTAAACCTTTAAATTTTTCATTTTCGTTATAAACTAAAAAGGGCGAGGTTATAAACCTCGCCCTTTAAATATTACTACTTAGAAATTTAACAAGATATCAAATGCATCTTGTATATTCTGTAATGCAGTTTTATTCTCATCCCAAGAATAATTACCTTTAGCAAATTTTTCTAAGTTTTCTTCTGTGTTATTTCCAACCCAACCTGCGCTTTCTACGATACTATCGTATTCTGACTGAGAAATATCACCACTTTCAAGAGCTTCTCTTGCCTGTGCTACAACTTGAGATTTCTGTGTAATTTCTGATTTTGCAGTTTCTATTGCTGCTGCACCCTGAACTACACCGCCGCCATAGGATGTATTAATAGCGATTGTAGGATATCCGCCTGCTGCACTTTCTCTAACATCACCCATAAACATTATACTTCTATCACCGGAATTTTTGACATTATTCGTAATATTTTCTTTTGTAGCATTGTCTACTTCTACTAAGAAAGTTTCACCATTAGCAGCATGGAATCCTTTACCATCCATTATATTAATACTTGCAGCTTCAACCAAAGCATAACTCTGTCCATCTGCATTGGTATAGAAACCATTTCTTAAATCTTCTAATGCTGCTTCATATTCTTCCTGAGTAGCATAGTTTTCAGGTATTACACCAAGTTCTTTAGCTTTATTCATTAAGTCTTGTTCATTTTGTGGCTGCCATAACTGACCTTCTACTACTGGATCTGTTTCCGTTACAAGTGTGGCTTCATAAACATCATGTGTAGTTATTATCTGATTCTGAGATGCTCTTAATGTAAATCCATCTAATTGAAGTTGATAGCACTGAACACCATGGTCCATAACCGTAAGTTTTGCAGAAATCTGTTGTCCAACTTTTCCCACTTGAGTAACATTTGAAACAACATCGTCTGTTTTTGTTGCTGGCTTTGTTGATTTTGTTCTTGTACCAGCAAAAGCACTTGTAGTATTTGATTCATTTGTAGTAGCAGTTGTAGTAGTATTTTGACCTTTTTTCGATTCGGTTTCAAAAGAAACCGCATCTATTGTTAATGATACCTGACCAAGCATAGAAGATCCGTTGCTGAATTTTACCATATCACTTATTGCCTTATCAAATTCATTCTTCTTTGCCTGCGTTTCACAGAAAGTAGCTTTATAGGTATTTATAAATGCTGTATTATTCAAATCGTTAGCATATATACCAATAGTAGTTATATTAGCAAATGGGCTTGTATTCGTTACAGCCTCTGTAGCCAACTTCTTTCCTTTTTCTGTTAATTCTTTATATACGCCTTTAGTTACTTTACTATAGTTTTCTTTTTTAGAAGCATCCTGATCTTCCCATTTTTTATCTTTATTTGCTTTGTCTTCTTCAAATTCTTTCTTTGCATTTGATATTGCATCACCTACGTCGTCAGTTACTTGTTTGCCATCTTTGTCAATCCAACCGGAACCATTCCAATAATAAGTGTTACCATCGGAAGCTTTGTACGTAGAATCAATATTTGCTGCACCATCTTTCAAGGACTGTTTCCATTTATCGGGATTAGTTTTCATATAATCAACAGCAGCTCTTATTTCATCACCATTTCTTGGTTGTCCGGATTGAAGATTTGTTAAATCTGCAGAACCAATAAATTTACCATACCTATAAGCAGATGCCTGCGTCATAGAGACTTTGCCGGCCCCATTATTTGCATCTTCGTCAAAGTTATATGATCCTACATAATCCAAAGAACCGTTCTCATGATAGAAATATTTGGTTGTCATAAAACCTGAATCATTAAGAACA
>JAFPUA010000190.1 GCA_017413305.1 Candidatus Ruminimicrobiellum caprinum | reverse complement strand
TTTTTTTCCTTTTTGTCGGTTCCCCACCACTGTCCTATGTCAATTAAATTTATAGGCAAATTCTTTGCATAATATAACAAATATTCTTTACACATTTTTTCAAAAATAAGACCCATATATTCAGATAAGAATTGCTTTATCGACTGCTTATAAACTAAAGCTATTTTATTTGAATTAATAACTGTAATATTTTTGGGAACAAATTTATACCAAAATCTGAAAAAATTATCTTCGATAACATAAATACTTTTTTTTCCTGAGATTTCTGTTATAGGATTTTCTTTTTTTATTATACCTAAATTAATTAATATTTTGATATATTTCAAACATAATCCTGTTTCCTGTCCGATTTTTGTAGCAATTTCATTTAAATGAGAATATCCGTTAGCTATTGCTGTAATTATGGAATTATATACTGCCGGTTCTCTTAATTCTTGCTTTAATAAATTTTCAGGTTCTTCAAAAAGATAACTTGAGCTGTTAAAGAAATTGTTAAGCAGAGCATCGTCAATACTTTTATGTATATCTAGTTTGTTTATATAGTGAGGAATTCCGCCCGTAATTCCGTAAATAAGAGCCTGTTGTTCAATATTCAAATTTTTATTAAATTCGGTAATTTCTTTGTAATTTAACGGCTGTATTTTAAATTGGGCTGTTCTTCTTCCATATAAAGGACTTTCGTATCCCAAAACCTGATTTTCCATGAAGTTCATAGAAGAACCGCAAAGTATCAAAAAAATTTTGCTATCTTGCCATTTATGATCAATAATATGTTGCAATCGTGAAGAAAAACTCTCTTCGGATTTTGCTAAATAAGGATATTCGTCTATTACAAAAACTAACCTTTCTTTTTTTCCTATAGTGCCTATTTTGTCCAAAGCTGCATCAAAATTTTGATATATGGGAACATTATCGATGTTTTCATTTTCTGCTGAATAAATTTCCTTTGATAAGTTTTCTAAGTTTTCTTGAGAGGATGCGTTTATTGCAGAAAAAAATATAGTTTTTTTATCCTTGCAAAATTCATTTATAAGAGCAGTTTTTCCGATTCTTCTTCTTCCATAAATAATTATACATTCAAAGTTGCCCCTATTGTATAATCTATTCATTTCTTTAAGTTCTCTTTGTCTGCAATAAAACATTTTGCTCTCCTAACAATCATTTTCAATATTTTATATTATTAAGCATATCGCAATATAGTATATTACGATATAGTATATCGTAAGTATATTATATTTTTAAACCTATATTTTGTCAAGAGAAAAATCTCTTCTTTTGACATGTCTTTTGTATAAAACGGTCTAACTTCAATATATAAAATTTTTTATAATTCTAAAAAAATTAAAACTGTTACTTTTTAACAAATTTATTATTAACAAATAAAAATTAATTTTTGCTTTGCTGAAGAGAGAGAGAGGAAAAAGAAAGTTTTGAAAATATTTTTTTCAGATAATAAAAATGTTCTTTTATTTCAGAAAAAATTAATTTTTGTTTTTCTTTTGAAAATTTCTTTCCTAATCTTTTGATATATTCATTTAAAATAAAACCCAACATTATTTTGTTATCACAAATAAAATTTCTTTCTTCCAAGCTCTTTGTTAAAACTATAAAAGATCTTATTCCGTTTATTGCCATTTTATCCTTGTCTGCAGAAATACTTTTTACCTGTTTTCTATAAAAATACAGTTCTTCATCAATAAAAGAAATATTGTTTAACGAATACATTGCAAACAATATATTATATATATAATCACATTGGGCATAAATATCTTCAAAAAATAAAACATTATTATTTCTTATTGTATCCAGTCTGTACATTTTCATGCAGACACTTCTAGCATTTTCAACCAAAAAAAGTAAATTTTTTAATATAAAATTTTTATCTTGAGATAAATTTATTTTTTTTGTTAATTTCGGAAGTTCATTTTCACTTTTCGAACTATGATAAGCATCCTCTAAATTATAATATAACTTATGTTTGCAATAGACTACATCATAATTATTTCCATCTATATGTTTATATAATTTTTCCAAATAATTCAACGAAACAAAATCATCAGAATCTATAAAAGCAATGTAAATACCTGTTGCATTTTTTATACCGATATTTCTTACATTTGAAGGTCCGGAATTTG
>JAFPUA010000189.1 GCA_017413305.1 Candidatus Ruminimicrobiellum caprinum | reverse complement strand
TTGTTTCTCTTTCTCTGTTAAAAACTTCTTTTGATAAATTTATATCCCTCTTAACTATTTCATCAACAGAAAGTTTTATCATTTCTTGAACAAGAGCTGCCATATCGACAAGCTTTTTTTTCAAATCGTTCATTTCTAAATCAAAGTGACGCATTTTTTATACCTCCAAAATTGCTAATTACTCATTGCTAATTTCTAATTGAAGATTCGTCTTAGCCGAATCTTCCCGATACATAATCATCAGTTTCTTTTTTTGACGGATTTGTGAATATCGTTGATGTCCTGTCAAACTCTATTAAGTTCCCCATATACATATAACCTGTATCGTCGGAAAGTCTTGCAGCTTGCTGCATATTATGTGTAACTATTACCATTGTATATTTTTGTTTCATTTCTTGCATTAATTCTTCTAAATTTGTTGTAGATTTTGGATCAAGAGAAGAACATGGCTCATCGAGTAAAATTATCTGAGGTTTTATTGCAATAACTCTTGCAACGCACAGCCTTTGCTGCTGTTCCAATGATAAGTGTATGGCAGACATTTTTAGTTTGTTTTTTAAATCATCCCAAAGCTGAACATCTTCCAAACTTTCCTGAACAATTTTATCTGTTTCTTTTCTCGTCTTTACCAGCCTGTTTATTTCCAATCCAAAAGCAATATTATTATATATGCTCAAAGGAAAAGGATTTGGTCGTTGGAAAACCATACCAACTTCTTTTCTTACTCGGTCAACTTGCATATCTTCGCCATAAATATTTTTTCCGTTGATTATTACTTCTCCGGTAATTCTTACTCCGTCGATAGTATCATTTATCCTGTTAAGAGTCCTTAATAGCGTGGATTTTCCGCACCCGGATGGACCAATTAACGCGGTTATCTTATTTGCTCTAATATTCATGCTGACATCTTTTATCGCATGAAAATTAGTGTAGTATAAATTTAAGTTTTTAATCCTAATTTTTATATCATCCATTTTTTATCCAAAACGACCTGTAATATAATCTTCTGTCTTTTTGTTTCTTGGAGAGACAAAAAGCGTAGATGTTTTATCAATTTCTACAAGTTCTCCCATTAAGAAAAATGCAGTTCTTGTACCGACTCTTGATGCTTGTTTAACATTATTTGTAACAAGAACTATAGTATATTTTTGTTTTAATTTTAACATTGCTTCTTCAACTTTTGCCGTCGATATCGGGTCAAGCCCTGAACAAGGTTCATCAAATAAAATTACTTCAGGTTCTATTGCAAGTATTCTTGCAATGCATAGTCTTTGCTGTTGTCCGCCTGACATTTTTATAGCAGAAGTATGAAGCCTGTCTTTTACTTCATCCCATAGTGAAGCATCTCTTAAAGATTGCTCGACAACTTCATCCATATTTTTTTTATTTTTTAACCCCAACACTCTCGGAGCATAAGCAATATTGTCATAGATCGACATAGGCAACGGTATAGGCATGGCAAAAAGCATACCTACTCTTGTTCTTAATTTCTCGGGGTTCATTTCAAAAATATTTTCTTCGTCAAGATAAATTTCTCCATCTCTTGAGAAGTCGACATTCATATCGTTCATTCTGTTAAGCGTTCGCAAAAAAGAAGTTTTCCCGCTGTTAGATGGCCCTATAATAGAAAGAATTTCATTTTTTTCGACGGTAATATTTAAATTCTTTAGTGCTTGCTTGTCTTTATAATAACAATTGAGGTTTTCTACTCTTATTTTTTCTACCATTTTCTTTTCTTCCTAAAATAAAGTCTTGCAATAATTGCAAATAAACTCATTGATAATACCATCATCAAAAGCACAAGTGCTGTTCCAAAAATAATATTTTTTGGCATATTAGGAATTTGAGTTGATATAATGTACAAGTGATAAGGTAATGCCATTACCTGATCAAACATTGATTGTGGTAAATGCGGAACATAGAAAGCTGCTGCTGTAAAAAGTATTGGTGCAGTTTCCCCTGAAATTCTAGAAATGCTTAATATTGCTCCAGTCATTATTCCGGGCAAAGCATTGGGAAGAACTACTCTTCTTATTGTTTGCCATTTGCTTACACCTAAAGACCAGCTGGCTTCTCTAAAAGCGTAAGGAACACTGTTTAATGCTCCTCTGGCAGTAGTAATAATTACAGGAAGTTCCATTATTGATAATGTTAATGCTCCTGCAATTATTGATACTCCGAAACCTAATAACATAACAAATATTCCCAAACCGAACAAACCATAAACCACTGATGGAACTCCGGCTAAATTTACTATTGCCAGTTTGATAATTCTTGTAAGCATATTATCTTTTGCATATTCATTTAAATATATAGCGGCACATACTCCGACAGGAAGAGTGATACATATTGCACACGCTACTATTGATAATGTTCCTAATATCGCAGGAAGAATTCCCCCTGCCCTCATACCGTCTGTCGGCATAGTTGTTAAAAATTCCCAACTGATTGCAGACCAGCCGTTTTTAATAATAATAAATACAATTAACAATACAGGCACTATGACGATTGCTGTCGATATTGCCAGCAACGTATAAAAAATTTTCTGAGATAATTTTGGACTTAGTTTAAACATAAATATTCCAATTTTATAGCGAAAAAACAACAAATTTTGGATTGCAGCTTTGTATTTGTCTCCCTTATGTGCCGTACGCTTACGCTTCCACTTTCGCACACCGCGGTCGCCAAATCCTTCGCTTCATCTCAAACTTTTATGTTTTTTCTGTGTTTGTTCATTTACTGTCCTATTCTATAAGTTCTTTTTTATATTTTTTGTTGACTAATTATAATTTTAAATTACAAATTATAAATTGTATTTTTTTTGTTTAAAATTTTTCAAAAAGCTTATTTTTTTACTATTACTACAGCAGGAACTGTTTTTGTAAAATTTTCTTTATTTTGATATTTATATGAACCTATTTGAGATAAATAAAATCCTTTAGGAATATTAATTATTTGAGAATCATAAAAAGAGTCAGATTCTTTTCCTAGAAGTAACATTACAGGTTCAAAAGTAAATGCTTCATTGGGTAAAATAAGAGCTGCTTTTTGATAAACCGCCTGAATAACTTGTACACTCTTGTAGTTAAAACTTGCACCTGTTTGTTTTTCTGAAAGAAATGTAAGACCAGGAATTTTTCCATCTTCCATATCATAATAGCTACTATATAAATTTAGTGCAAAAAGTATACCTAACATGGTAATCATACCCGCAACGAAACATAAAAAACTTTTCATTCAAAACTCCATTATCACTGCGGACTTGATCCGCAATCTATGTTAATAAAACACATCTATACTTCCAATCTTCCAATCTTCTAATCTTCCAAATTGCCTTCGGCAATTTTATCTTCGTTTATTCTTGTTTGATACTAAATCTGCTATTAAGTTTATAATAAACGTTATAGAAAAAAGAACAAGACCTATTGCAAATAATGCTCTGTAATGAAGACCGCCTCGTACAGTTTCTCCCATTTCTGCGGCAATCGTAGCCGTAAGAGTTCTTACAGGATCAAATATTGATGATGGAATATTTGCTGCGTTGCCGGTCACCATTAAAACAGCCATAGTTTCTCCGATAACACGTCCTATTCCAAGCATAACTGCAGCTATTATTCCGGGCATGGCAGCTTTTAAAACGACTCTTCTTATAGTTTGCCATTTAGTTGCACCAAGAGCATATGCACCTTCTTTGTAAGACCAAGGAACAGATCTTATAGCATCCTCCGAAATAGAAACAATAGTTGGCATGGCCATAAAAGCTAATACTATTGAGCCTGAAAAGGCAGTTAATCCCGTAGGAATATTAAATGTAGTTCTTATCAAAGGTACAAGAGTTACCATACCTACAAAACCTAAAACTACGCTGGGAATAGCAGCCATTAACTCAACTATAGATTTTAAAATATCTCGTATTCCTTTAGGAGCAAGTTCTGAAATGAACAAAGCTGTCATAACTCCCAAAGGTACTGCAATTATTGCTGCACCTAAAGTAACAAGTAAAGAACCTATTATTAAAGAAAATACGCCGAAAACGGCTGGATCTGACGACGGATACCAGTATTTGCCGAAAATAAATTTAAACACACCATATTCTTTAAAAAAATAAAAACCTTCCTTAAGCAAAAATCCGAATATCAAGACAACAAAAACTATTGCATCGCAGAACACGGTAATCAGCTTTTCAGGATAGGTAGCTTTGATCGTCTGATAATTGGCGGACACGCAGATATCCGTGCAGAAACCGCACAGCCAGACTTCGTCGGCTTCTTTGACTTCAGGAATACCAGCCCACATA
>JAFPUA010000025.1 GCA_017413305.1 Candidatus Ruminimicrobiellum caprinum | reverse complement strand
TTATTTTAAAGAACGCATCTTTGCCATGTTCCAACAAATATTCGTCCGGATCAACACCTTCCGGAAGAGAGGATGTCCGCACGGACACTCCGGTTTCCGCACAAATTTCAAGTGCCCTTTGAGTAGCAGTTCTTCCTGCATCATCAGGATCAAACAAGAGTATTGCTGTCTCTGCATATCTGTTGATCAATTTTGCCTGTTGTACCGTAAATGCCGTACCAAGAGGCGCAACTGCACCAGATACACCATACTGCTGAGACATAACGGCATCCATATAACCTTCAACAACTACTATCGATTTCTCCCTTCTCAAATCCGGCAATGTTTGATATAACCCGTATAAGTTAGACGACTTAGAATAAACAATTGTCTCAGGTGTATTAAGATATTTTGCTTTACTGTCGGCAAGAGTTCTTCCCCCAAAAGCAACTACCCTTCCCTGAATATCAAGTATCGGGAAAACCAATCTTTCGGACATATACTCAAAAATATTACCATAATCATTTTTGGTAAAAAGACCTGCCTTGGCAAGCATCTCAAAAGTATAGCCTTTTTTTCTTGCAGCGTCAAATAGTTTTCCTTTCGGAGCATAACCTATCATAAACTTTTTTATTGTCTCGTCAGTCATACCCCTTTTTTTTGCATAATCTCGTGCATAAGCTGCAGACTTTAATTCCAAAAAACATCTGTTATAGAATTTTGCCGCAGTTTCAAGAAGTTCAAAAATTTTCGTTTTTTCCGAAACGGTATATTTTTCTTTTTCCGAATAAGTTTCCGTTATTTGGATATTATACCTTTCCGCAAGTTTTCTTATACTTTCCGGCCAAGAAATATTTTCAATGAGCATTACAAACTTAAAAACATCCCCGGCAGTCCCACATCCGAAACATCTGAATATTCCTTTTTCGGGGCTTACCATAAACGACGGCGTTTTTTCCTTATGAAACGGGCAACAACATCTAAAATTTCTTCCCGCTTTTTTCAAGTCGGGAACATAATCGCTTATAATCGAAACGATATCTGCTGCCGCTCTTACCTGTTCTATAACTTGTTCTGGAATAGCCATTGTTTAATTATCTTCTAAACCTTCTAAAGCCTGAAGCTTCTATAAATTCCAATTGTCCATATTTTTTTTCAAGCCCGTCGAGCATTAAGTTTACACCTAAATTATCCGACGAAATATGCCCTGCAATAATTACATTTATTTTATATTTTTCTACTTCTTTATAATGTCTTTCACTCATATGCATACCGATAATAGTACCTACACCTGCTTGAGCCAATTTTTCAATTATAGCGGTAGGCCCCTCGGTACCGCCAGTCATATCAACAAAAATTTTACCGCATTTTGATTTATCGCATCCGTTAAGAATAAACGGTCCGTTACCGAAAGTTTTTGCATATTGATATTCCGGCAATGTTTCTAAAAATTTTATTATATCTTTTAAATATCTCGGTTTTGCTGCTTCGATATTTTTCTGTAAAAAAGTTGCAACATGGTTATCTGCAACCGTATGTGCCGTCATAAGAGGAATATTTAAAAGTCTTGCTGCATCGAAAACTCTCTGATGATTTGAGCCCGCAACGCTTCTGCCTACTTCATTCATTCTTGAATCAATATACTTTTCGGAAACATTTATAGGAACTCCTTGCCCCTCAATAATTTCAGCCTGCATACCTATAACTTTATGAAAAGTGGAATAAGCTTTACCTTCGGGATGATGTGCTAAAACCATATCTATTTTTTTACCATTAAGCCTTAACTGATTAGCAAGCAAAAGTTCCGGAGTCTCTATATCTATTCCAACCATAACGGTTTTTATTTCTTCGTCGCCTTTACCGAAAATAATTCTTGAATCTTGATAAGGATTTGTCAAAGTATCCGTATCAAAATCTTTTTTCTTATCATCACTAAGTTCATCATATTCTTGTTTTGTTTCTTTTAATATCTGGTCTACTTCATTTGTACCGCGAGGATCATTTTTTATTCCTGCTTCAACAAAAAAAGTATGCATTTGTTTTAAATTCATATATACCACCTTTCATAAAATACAAAATGCAACAAAGGGGAGACATTCTAAACCTACGAATATTCCCCCTTTATTTGAATTTTTAAATTTTACTATCTTGACCAACTGTCTTTCATTTGTTTCCTGCGAATTTTTCTTTTGGCTTCAGCAAGTTTTTCTTTTTTTATAACACTTGGAGATTTATAGAATTCTCTTTTTTTAATCTCTTGCATTATGCCGTTTCTTTCGCATTCTCTTTTGAATCTCCTGATAGCATCTTCAATTGATTCGCCATCTCTAACTTTTACGCTAACCATGAAACTTTTACACCACCTTTTTTTACAAATTATAAATTATAAATTAGAAATAAAAAAACTTTAAATTATTGCCGTCAATTGCTAACTGCTAATTGTCTCTATCCGGGAGGCCAACCGAAAGTTCTACCACCAAGCAAATGATAATGCAAATGAGCAACAGTTTGTCCTCCATCTATACCGCAATTATTTACAACACGATATCCGTCAGGAAGATTATGCTCTTTTGCCAGCTTGCCGGCAACAACTTGAATATGGCCTAATAATTCAATGTCTTCTTGTTTTACATCGTCAAGACTTTTGATATGTTTTTTAGGAATTATCAACACATGAACAGGCGCCTGCGGATTTAAATCTCCGAAAGCCAACACTTTATCATCTTCATACACTTTTGTCGAGGGTATTTCCCCTGAAATTATCTTACAGAAAATACATTCTGCCATGAATAAAACTCCACTATTTTCATATTATTGAAAAGGAAATTATATCTTTTTTGACAAAAAAAAGCAAGAATTTCATTTATTACAACTATTTTATTACTTTTTTTCTTCCTTCCAACCGCCGCCAAGTGCTTTACAAATATCTATTACTGCGTTTAATTGATTTTGTTTTGCAGAAACCAAATACTCTTCGGCTTCCAACAAAAATCTTTCCACATCTAAAACATCTAACAATTCTATAAGACCGGCTTTTTCTCTTTTTAAAGCCAATACATAACTTCTACGCATAGCTACAACTTCTTTTTGTCTTGCAGCTAAAATTTTCTCACCTAAAGAATAATTGTTTATCGCATTAAGTACTTCCTTAAATGCAGTTTGAACCGTTTTATTATATGAAGCTAATGCCTGATCATACTGAGCTTTTTGGGCTTGGTAAGTTTTTTTGTTTTTACCGCCGGAAAAAATTTCCCAAGATATTTCTCCGGAATAAGACCAAGTATCATTTTCTTCTTTAAATAAATCTTCCAACTCATAACTTGCATATCCTGCATCTCCGGTTAAATATATAGAAGGGAACAAGTATGCTTTCGCAGCACCGATTTTTGCGTTATAAGATTTAAGAGTATACTCGGCAGCTTTTATATCAGGTCTTCTTGAAATTAAATCTGACGGAACAGACATAGGAATTTTCGGTATTTTTGTCGAATCGTCTATTTTATTACCTTTATCCAAACTACCTTCAATCATATTTTTAGGACTTCTTCCCAATAAAACACTCAATGCATTTTCCGTTTGTTTTAATGATTGTTCGGCATTATAAACTTGTGCTCTTACGGATTCCATTTCCGCCTCAACTCTTCTTAAATCAAGCTCGTTTATAACACCTTTTTTAAACTTTTTACTGTAAACATTATAACTTTCTTCTCTTGATTTTAAAGTGATTTTTGTAATTTCAAATTCAGAGGCATAAGCCATATATTGAAAATATGCTTCCGCAACTGTTGCTGTTAAAGTGAGCCTTATAGCATCATAGTCAGCCTTTGAAGATAAGAAATCTGCTTTTGAAGATTCGCTTGTTCTCCAATATTTTCCCCACAAATCTATTTCATAAGAAGCAGTAACACCTGCGAAAAATCTTCCCGAATCACTACCGATATCGTAATGCATTTTTCTATTGGATTTTGAGTCTGCAACTCTTCCATACAAACTTATTGTTGGATAAAGGTTTGATCTGCTGACACTAAGCTTTGCTTTTGCTTCCTGAATTTTTGCCATAGCAGACTTTAAATCATAATTATATTTCAGTGCTTCTTCTTCAAACTTATTTAAAACATTGTCACCAAAAATTGTCCACCATTGTTCATTTTCAACAACTTCAAAATTAGTTTTACTTGCTTGAGAAGTTTGTTTAGATTCACTTTCGGGCAAATCCACTTCAGGCTTTTTAAAATTTTTACCTACACAAGCAGGCAATAAAAATGCCGATATTAATAATGGAATTAATATTTTTTTCATTTTGTTACCTCTTCACTTTTAAGTTCAATAGTTTGTTTTGAACCGAATTTATCACTTATTTTTGATATTAATACAAAAAATAATGGTATAAACAGAGGAACAAATATCGTTGCAGATAACATACCTACAACAACAGCAGTTCCTATAGAATGTCTGCTTGCTGCGCCTGCACCTGAGCTTATTGCTAAAGGAACACATCCTAAAATAAATGCCAACGATGTCATAACTACAGGCCTAAATCTCATCTTTGCAGCAGTAACGGCTGCTTCCATCAAAGATTTACCCTGTTCTCTCAACAACATTGCAAACTCTACAATCAAAATAGCATTTTTAGCGGATAATCCTATAAGTGTAATAAGTGCTATTTGAAAATATACATCGTTATAAATTCCTCTGCAATATACTCCCAAAAGTGCACCGAATACTGCAAACGGAACACCGCATATAACGGCAAACGGTAAACTCCATTTTTCATACTGTGCCGAAAGAATTAAAAACACCAACAACAAACCTAATAACAATGCCGTTGTTGACGATGAAGAAACGAGCTTTTGCTGATAAGCTGTTCCGGTCCAAGCAAAAGCATAGTCGGTTCCCAACACTTCTTTTGCTGTTTCTTCTACAGCTTGCATTGCCTGTCCCGAACTGTATCCCGGTGCAGGGTTAGTTAAAATTTTTGCTGCAGGGAATATGTTAAATCTTTCAACAGTATCGGCACCTGTTGTTTGCGTTAATGTTACAAGAGACTGCAATGATACCATTTGTCCCGTTACGGACCTCACATATATGTTAGAAATATCACTTGCCTGTGAACGGAAATCTCCTTTAGCCTGCATCATAACTTTAAAACTTCTTCCCAACTTATTAAAGTCATTTATATATGCAGTTCCGAATGTTCCTTGTATTGTTGCATAAATATCATCTAAAGATATGCCCATAGCTTTAGCTTTTATTTCATCTACTTCCAACTTAAGCTGTGGTGTAGAAGCATTAAATGTTGATGTTGTACCGGAAACTTCTTTTCTTTCACTAAGTGCAATTACAAATTCATATACTTTATTTTCCAATTCTTTAGCTGAAGCATCACATTTATTTTGAATATATCCTTCAATACCGCCGGTCGTAGACATACCTAAAATTGCAGGCGGATTAAACATTACGGCATAACCCTCTGCTATAGCTGACGAAAGTTGTGCGGAAAGTTGTGCAACCAAACTTGTTGCAGACTCAGACTGTTTAGGTCTCTCTTTCCAATCTTTTAACATTATAAAAAATGCGGCTGCATTACTTTTTGATGTAGAACTTAACATATCGTAACCGGCAAAAGATAATTCTTGAACTATAGTACTGTGTCCCAACAATATTTCTTCAGCTTTTTTGGTAGCCGCTATAGTATTATTTAATGATGAAGCTTGATCCGATATCAAGACACCCATAATAACACCTTGATCTTCGTCAGGAACCAAAGTTGACGGAACTCTTTTAAATAAGAATACTGTTCCTGCAATAATCAGCGCAAGAACTATAAATGATATAAATTTTTTATTTAAAAACAATTTTACCAGTTTTAAATAAAAATTTGTCATATTTTCAAATGTTTTATCAAACCATTTAAAGAAAAATTCTAAAAATCCGGCAGAAGATTTTTCTTTTAAAAGAAGAACACAAAGTGCCGGTGTTAATGTTAAAGCAACAAGACCGGACAACATAACAGATACCGCAATGGTTATTGCAAACTGTTGATACATTATACCTGTAAAACCGCCCATAAAAGCTACCGGAATAAATACTGCACATAAAACCAAAACAATAGCAACTACAGGGCCTGTAACTTCACTCATAGCTTTTATTGTCGCTTCTCTGACGGGAAGATTTTCTTCTTCCATAATTCTTTCAACATTTTCTATAACAACAATAGCATCGTCCACAACTATACCGATAGCAAGAACAACACCGAACAATGTTAATGTATTAATTGAAAACCCTAGTAAAAGCATACCGGCAAAAGCACCTACGATAGATACCGGAACAGCTAAACAAGGTATAACTGTTGTTCTCCAATTCTTTAAAAACACGAAAACTACTAAAAAAACAAGCACCATAGCTTCCAGCAATGTATGAATAACTTCTTCTATGGATGCCGTAATAACTTTTGTTGTATCATACGGTATAGAATAGTCCATACCATCAGGAAAATTCTTCTTTACTTCTTTTAACTTTTCATCAACGGCTTTTGAAACTTTAACGGCATTTGCTCCCGGCGACAAATAAATTGCCAAAGGTATAGCAGCATGCCTGTTATTTGTTGCAGAAAGGTCATAAGTTTGCGCACCAAGCTCAACATCGGCAACATCTTTCAATCTTAATGTACTGCCATCCGGATTTGTTCTTAAAATAATATTTTCAAACTCTTTTGCAGTTTTTAATCTGCCCGGAGCAACTATTGCATATGTCCTTTCTACTTTGTTAGTAGATGGAAATTGCCCTACTTTACCTGCTGCTCTTTGGGAGTTTTGTTCAGACACTGCCTGCATAATATCGGAAGGAGTAAGCCCTAATTTTGCCATAATATCCGGCTTAATCCATATTCTCATCGAATAATCATTTGATGTTAAAACACTGGCATCACCAACACCATTTATTCTTTTTAAATCATCAACAATATTTACTATGGCATAGTTTCCCATATATGTTGCATCTAAAGAATCATCAGGAGAATATATTGAATATATTTTTAAAATACTTGTAGATTTTTTTTCTACGGTAATACCATATCTTCTAACATCTTCCGGTAAACTTGACTGTGCAATTTGAACTTTGTTGTTTACATCTATAAGGGCTTTATCCGAATCGGAACCGATTTGGAAAGATATTGTTAAATTCATATCTCCGTTAGATGTAGATTGCGATTCCATATACATCATATTTTCTACACCATTTAGCTTTTGTTCCAATGGTGCAGCAACGGTTTCTGAAACGACATCGGCACTTGCTCCCGGATATGAAGCTGTAACAGATACAGTAGGCGGTGTAAGTTCCGGATATTGTGCGATAGGCAAATTAACTATAGATATTGTTCCTACCAACAATATCACTATTGAAATTACCATTGCAAAAATTGGTCTGTCAATAAAGAATTTTGAAAACATTTTTTTATCCTATACTATTATTTTTGTTCGTTATTTTCTATTTTTTGTTCTTGTTGTCCTTGTTCCGGTTGATTTTCTTCTTGTTGTTGTTTTTGACCGTATTTTTCTATATATACTTGTTTGTACTCTTCAGGTAATTCTACATCTTTGAGTTCAAAATTTACAGGTATTCCCGGTTGAACTTTTAACGAACCTCCAGAAACAATCATTTCATCACCTTTAAGTCCGGAATAAACAACAGCAATGGAATCTCTTATATCTGCAGATACTGGAACTGCATCAACAACATTGTTGCTGCTCGTGTTTATAACATACACAAAAGTTCCGTTAGGAGTTTCTACCAACGAACTTTGCGGAATTAAAATAGCATTTTTATATGTAACACCTTTGATGCGCACTCTGACAAATTGTCCCGGGATGAGATCAATTTTTGATTCAGGATTAGGCACTTCTGCTTTTACTGCAAATGTTGCTGTCTGCGGATCTTCGACAGAATCAAAGAATACTATTTTTCCCGGCTGAGAATAAACTTTCTCTCCTATCAAAACATCTACAGAAGTATCTTCACTCAGAGACATTTTTTCGGCTTCAACATTGTCTTTTAATTGCATCAACTCTTTTCCCGGAATTGAGAATTTAACATGCAGAGGATTTATTTGAACCATTGTTGTAAGTAAAGATTCTCCCCCTGTTGAAGATATGAGGTTTCCGATGGAATAATTTTCTTTTCTTGCTATACCGGAAATAGGAGCTTTTACTTTTGCGTATCCTAAATTTCTTTGTGCATCTTCAACCTCAGATTTTGCAGAGTTATAATTGGCAACTGCTCTTTCATAAGCAGATAGAGAATCATCATATTCTTTTCTGCTTACTGCATTATCTTTTATTAAATCTTCATTTCTCTTATAGTCTCTTTTCGTTCTTTTTACTTCGGTATTAGCCTGTTCCAGCGATGCTTGTGCTCTTTTCAATGCAATCTGATATTCTTGAGGATCTATTACAAATAAAACTTCATCCTTATTAACAAATTCCCCTTCATTATATAATCTTTCTTTTAAAATTCCGCTCACTTGTGCCCTTACTTCCACTTCTAAGGAACCTGCCACTTGTGCAGGATACTCTTTATTCCACGGGATATCCAAACTAATCGCCTTTGTTGCATTTACCAACGGAACATATTCCTGTTCCTGCTGAGCTTGTTCTTTATTGGAACAAGAGCAAACAAAAACCGTCAAACAAAAAAACAAATTTAACAACAAGAATTTTCTGAACATAAAATCTCCTAAAATAATATATTTTAAATTTTTATTTTATAGCCGCATATTCTACAAAATTTTTAAAAAAAAGAAAACTTTACTAAATGTCAGGACGCAGAAAAACAAGCACCTATGCGGTACAATATTTTGAATTTATACAAGGCGACAGCGAGCCGATGTGTACAATTGAACAAGGTACATGAGGCGAGCTGCAACATAGTAGAAATTCAAAAGATAAGGCGCTATCTCCATGGGTAGAATTCCTGATCTATCTCTTTAGTTCCATCTTTTTTCGTTAGCGTCGGAACATTTGTTTTCATATCAAATTTGAAATAAGTTTCGTAGTAATCTTCTCTCATTCTGAAACTTACACCGAAATTGAAACAGTGCAAATCTCTGTAAAGTTTAAATTCGTGATCTTTGCCAAGCCATTTAACGGCAGTATTTTTATAATTACATGTTGTTCTTACAAGATAATCAAATCTCCACTTTGAATTCAGCCAGAACCCGATACCGGAAACCAAATCTACCTCATCGGGACGATAATCATAATAAAATGCCGATAATTTAAAATAAAATCTTTCAAGTTTTCCAAACATAGAATCAAATTGTAAAGAATTAAATTTAAACGGATTCAAATCTTGTTTCTGGCTTACATACAATGTTACATTCGATGTCGGAACATAAGTCATTTCTGTAATAAGAGGATACCAGTCTTTATGGTCAAGATTAGATAACTTTCTAAAATCATAGCCTGTAGTATTTCTAATAATCAAATTGGCAGATGTATAAATGTAATTGTTAAACAACAACGCGTTAGATTCAAAACCTTTATCCTCTGCTCGTTCATCAATACCCAGATTATTCATCTGACTTCTTATTTTAGTGTCATATGCCAAATTCCAATCCATCCACCATGTAAGCCTGTATCTGGCATTTAAAGATCCGTAATATCTTGTAGTTATGTTATTATCATTATTTTCCGGATTTACATTATTATAGAAAGTTTCATTTATACCTAAAGTAGGTTTAATTGTCATTCGTTTAGAAATTTTATAATCTTTCGTTATATTATAGTCGGCAACAGCTTTAATTCTGTTATAATCGTAAATTTTTTCTTGAAAAGTTGTTTCGTATTCTGTTTTATTCTCAAAAGTAAGACTAAAATTGTTATAAACACCAAACGCTTTTTGCGGATATAAATTATAATTAATCTGAGGAAGAATTAAATATGAACCATTTTGTATTTTGTCAGTAAAAGGATTATAAATTTGATAAAGTTCCGAGAACATTCTCAGTGTGGATTTGCTACTCTGTCTTGTAACAGCAATATACGATCTTCTCTTATCGGAAACTCTGTCCCAGTTATCCATATAATATCTGTTATTAAAATAAGAGTTACTTACAAAATCTGCAGACGATTGTATCGTCCACAAATCATTAATTTTTTGCCAGTATGACGGACGAATAGTCCATTTCCTTGTATCATCAGACCGGTTATTTGTTCCATAAGCATATATGGTAGCTTTTATTTTATCCTTATCGTAATAACTTGTTTCAAGCCCTACCCCCTCACCTATGGTACCCAAATAGTCCAACAAAAGAGCGGAATTCAATTTATTGGTAAATTGATATTTTAATTTTGCCTTTACGGAAACTCCGCCGTCATTAGTATAACCCGGGGTTATTTCGTAACTAAATCTGCTGCCTGAACCGGCAAGGTTTCTGGTATATTTCGGAAAATAAAATATCGGCACTCCGCCGACATAATAAACTGCTTTATTCATAGTAATTTTTTTATCTGTAACAAAAACACCTTTTTTGGCATAAGCATAATGATGAGGCTTATCTAAATCGCAGTTGGATAAAGTAACATTTTCAATTTGATAAGTATCCGAAGAAACTTTTGTCATAGTTTCTGCTTTAAAAAATATCGAAGAGGATGCTCCCATCGTATTGTGGATATCACCATGCTCCTTAGCCATATCGTATTCGAGACTATCCGAAAACATTGTACTTTTTGCTTCAACTATTTCTATAT
>JAFPUA010000188.1 GCA_017413305.1 Candidatus Ruminimicrobiellum caprinum | reverse complement strand
GTTTATTAAATCAATATAATAATATCAGAACCGGGAAATTAAAAGAAATAGAAAGTTTGTTGAATTCGGGAAGAAATCAAGAGGCTCTGAATTTGATGAGAAAGTTCGAAAGAACACAGGAATATTCTGCCGCACAAGCTGCGATAAGAAAGATTCAAGCTGATTATAAAGAGTTGCTTGCTGATAAAGAATATAAGAAAATAAGCAACAATTTAGAATTATATTTAAACTTTAAAGAAAGAATTGAAGAAACTATTGATGCTCAAAATACAAATATAGAAATGATAGAAAGTAAAGATTTTCTGACTGATATGATAGTTTGGATAAACGGCAATTTTCAAGAATTGTTGGATATGTTTAAAGAAAATAAATTTTCTGCCGAAGAGTTTGGTTTTGTTTATGACGAAGAAGAAGGGAAAATAATAAGTTTTATAAATGATAAATATGAAAATATTACAAGAGCAATTGCTAAAGAAATTAACAGAAGGTTGGCAAGTAGAGACGGTTATATTAAATTTTCAAAAGAGAAAAAAGATGAAAAAGGTTATGAAAGATACAATAGAGTAAAAGAGGGAGCATTACAGATACTGACAAGACATTTATATAGAAATATAGTTGTAAATGAATGGGTTTTCGACGGGGATTTTGAAACGGAATTGAATAAAACAGCATATGAAATAGTGTATAAATATCTGTTGGAAATTGTTGAAAAAATAAAAGAAATGTCGCAAGAGGAATATAATTCTTTGATAAAAAATTTATCGATATTTCAAAAAAGAAAATTAAACAGGGCAAGAAAAGCTGTTATGCTTTATGAACTGCCGGAAATTTCTCGACAGAATATAATAAATGAAACTGAAATTTTAGCATTGATTGTTGGTGATTTTATAAATATTTGTGCAAACTTCAATCTAAATATAGTAGGCGACAAGAAAATTATAGTATATTCAGCAGCAGCAGCAGCAGGTAAAGATGAACTTACAAGCCGCGTCTTTGAAAAAAACGGAATTTTGGAAAAATATTTCGATCCCGATGCCAAAATGATGTTGTTTCACACAAGAGATCTTCGTCCGGGAGAAACTCAGGGTGAAAAATATGTTTTCTGGAAACCGGATGTGTTGGAAGAATATGCAAATTCCGAAGGTGAGGGAAAAATAAAACTCGTTTATGTAAACGGCCAGTTACAAGGTTTTGTTTTCGGTGATAAGGAAACTGTTCCTGTATACGAAGTTGATTACAGCACGGGAAAAGTTACGGATACACAAGGGGAAGATAAAGTTGTAAAAGGCTTAAATTCACTCTATAATACAAATAAATTCAGCAAACTTGAAGGCGGTTTAGCTATAGCGCTTGAAGCAATGAAAGCACATCCCGATGGGACATTTCTGTTTATATCTTTGTTTACTGAAGAACAAATAGATGTAAGAGGAGAAAATAATAAAATAATTGCAAGAAGTTTTTCTTCTCCGGAAGAATTAAGATTAGCCAACGAAGTAATGCAAGCTATGATAGCAGAAAATAAAGGTGAAATAGATTTAAGAGATGAAAATGTTTTTAAAGATTTAATATATAGAACTGAACAGCTTGCGAAAACCACAAATGTTACGGTAATAAAAAAGGCGGAAGATATTGTTTTCGATAAGATTTTTGATAAAGTTGCAAACACCGGCTCTTGTACAATACCTATAAGTGCGAAAGATCCAAGAGTTATAAAAATAAAAGAGCGTTTTAAAGCTGAATTCGGAAACTGTGTAACAATTGCAGAAGGTTTTTATAGAACAGAATTTAAGTTAAACAGTAATATTGTAAGTTTTATGGATATGATAGATGTAGCAGTTGTTGAGGGGAAACAAAAACATTTCCATTTTGACAGTGACAGTAGTTCGGAATTGTTTGGAGCATTTTCATTTATTAAGAAAAAGTACGGAGATACAAAAGCTAAAATATCAATAAATGACGGACAGGGAAATGTTACAATTCTAGGGGACAGATATTTTGAATGTGATTACGATACAGATAATTCCTTGATGATACCGTATGTTTTAAGAGGATATTTTTCCGAAGAACAGGTAGAAATACAGTTTGATCAACGCAGAAAAAAAATTATCTTTATCCTTCACGATACAGAAGTTGATGATGGTCTTATGCAAGAAATTATGGATAAGCTATCCAAACCGGAAATAGATTTGTCCATAACTCCCGAAAATTTATTAAGTACTGCGCTGAAAAATATAAACAGATGGCTTATCTTGCAAAAACTTAATTTTATCGGTATATTTAAAGAAAAACCTGAAGGTAATATGATAGTTGATTGTAACGATGATAATGCAATTGATGTTATGATAGAAGCCTATGAACTTGCACAACAAGGAATAAAAATTAATATGACTATTTTAAACTCTAAAATAGAAGATATTACTGATGAAACAGGTGCTGTTTTATATGACTCGGATATGGGACGCATATTAGAGTTGTCAAAAAATGTCGGAAAATTAAAAATAAATATTTACAAAACATATGATGAACAACCTATAGATAAAACAGCTTTAGATACTTTGATTAATGAGATAAAAAATAAAAATATCGTCGGCAAAAAAAATAAAAGTTTCTTGTATATTTCTCCTTCACTTGCTGATGGTTACAGAAACCGTTTAAATGAGTATGTTCAAGAAGGCGTTTTCCTTTCAGTAAGTGAGCAGAATATAAAAAGTGCTATAGTT
>JAFPUA010000187.1 GCA_017413305.1 Candidatus Ruminimicrobiellum caprinum | reverse complement strand
CACATCTTTTAAAGTATCATCAAATTCTGGTAATAATTGGGATAATAATTGTTGTGGATATTATGTACGTATTGATCTTCCGCATACTATAGGTGCAGCTAATAAAAAAACTAATAAACTTCAGTTTGTCTACAATATTACAGCAAATTCTTATATGACTAATATCATTGGATAAATTAAAAATCATTATTTAACTATATTTAATAAAACAATTGTCAACTTGTTTTTGCAAAATAGGTTGACAATTGTTTTTTTATTAAATATAATTTTTACCTGTTCTATAGGGGGTGCGTAAATGGAGAATATATTTGAAAAAATTTTAATAGGAGAAAAACTAACAAAGGAAGAAGCAATATCTCTTGTAAAGGCAGATTTGCAGGAACTTTGTTCTTGTGCCAACAAAATAAGGGAAAGATTTTGTGGCAACAAATTTGATATGTGTTCGATAATTAATGGAAAAAGCGGTAAATGCAGCGAAAATTGCAAATATTGCGCTCAGTCTGCTTACCATAAAACTAATATTAAAGAATATCCTTTACTTGATACAGAAACTATTCTTAAAGAAGCAAAATATAATGCTGACAAAAAAGTTAAAAGGTTTGCCGTTGTTACATCAGGACGAGCATTAAACGATAAGGAAATAGAACAAATATGTAAACCCTACAAAACTATAAAAAACAGTTGTAATATATCACTATGTGCTTCTATGGGCTTATTAACCTATGAACAATTTTTAAAATTAAAATCTGCAGGAGTTACACGATATCACTGTAATTTAGAAACATCAAGAAACTTTTTCCCAAATATCTGCACAACACATACTTACGATGATAAAATAAAAACGATAAAGAATGCACAACATGCAGGGCTTGAAGTTTGCAGTGGGGGGATATTCGGACTGGGAGAATCTTTTCAAGATAGAATAGATATGTTTTTTGATTTGGCAGAATTGAGAATAAAATCTGTCCCGATAAATATCCTAAATCCTATAAAAGGAACACCTTTAGAAAACAATAAAATATTATCACAGGACGAAACAAAAAGAATCGTTGCAATAGCAAGATTTATTCTTCCTGACGCATTTATCCGGCTTGCCGGCGGAAGAATGTTATTTAAAGATAAAGGCGTTTCAATGTTTTCTTGTGGTGCAAACGCAACAATTACAGGAGATATGCTGACTACTACAGGAACGCAGATTGACGAAGATTTTGAAACGATTAAAACTTTAGGCTTTACTACCGTTATTTTATAATATTAAATTTGGACACTCTGTCTATTAACGAGTTGCCGGCAACTTCTTCGCCTATATTCAAGTCGGAAACAATCACTTTATTTATATAATTTACCGTTCTATTGTTTTGGCTGTCATAAGAAGTTACGCCCCAAATAGCGTGAATAATATACGGTACACCATTTTCTTTGCCAAGATACAACATAATATGTCCGGGCAAATAAATAAAACTGATACCTGCAACACCCTTTTTTATAATTGAAGCTGTTTTTAATTCGTTAGTATCTGTTTTTTGAAAACTTATAACTTTTCCGCACTTTATTTTCTGTGTGGATGTTTCCGGAAGAGTTATACCAAAACAATTAAATATCTGACTTAAATATCCTGAACAGTCTTGCTCACCACCTGAACCACCCCACCCATACGGTTCGTTTAAGTATTTAAAAGCAAGCTTTAACACATATCTTTGCGTATAGTCCATATAGCCAATGTGGACATCTTTTTTATTTATAAAAGCTTTACTAAACTTCAGAAAACCATTTTTGTCTCTTGTGGGAATTTTAATTACATAAGAATTTTTATATTTTTCTTCAGGATAATATGGAAATTTAGAGCCCATACGAACATAATCAACAAAATCTAAAACTTTTTTATCTTTAAAAATATCGGCTTTTTCCTCGGTAACAACAACAAAATCTTTTGCCTTAAGCCAATTAACAAAATAATTTCTGTTTGTAAAAGCTAAATTTTTTGTTTCTATCCAGCCTTCTTCGGTTTTTGTAACAACATAACTCCATACTTTATCTTTTGTTTGGCATAACACAAGTATAGGTGTCCCCATATCAATACTTTCTTCCTGCAGTCTGTCTATATCTTTTGATGCTGAGCCGGATAACACTTTTTCTTTCGTCGGAAAAATACGAACATCATTATAATGTGTTGTTATGGCGTACCTTATTTTTATTAATTTATTTTTATTTAAATTTATTTTTGAAACTAATGTTATATAAAAGTTAGGGGAAATTATTTCGCCATTTTCTTTAAAATAATTTCTGTTTTTATACCATTCCAAAGTATCATTAAAAGTTTTTTGCAAAATTTCTTTTGAAATTACTTGAGGATATTTTTCAAGATCTGTAATTCCTTTTGCAACTTGAGAATTTTTAAAATTAAAATCTGCAATAGCTTTTTTGGATAGAACTATTTTGTCCGGATCCTTTATTTTTGATATCCAGTATCCTGAAGTTTTCATACGACGGGGAATATCACTCTCGTAAGCAATTTTATCTTTAGTTTCTTCATATTTAATTTCAGAAGGACTTAGAACATTTGTATTTTTCTCCAGTATATCGACAGTATTATAATTTATTCCGGTCTTAATTTCTTTAGGGGAATAATTTATATTAAAATCAGCAAATTCTTTAAAAATAAATATACTTGCAACAATTAATAATAAGATATATAATTTTTTCATAACAATATTATTATAGCAAAACAAGATAATAATATCAAAAAAATATTTTACAATCGTTTAGGGAAAATGTATAATAACGGCATATTTGTTGTTTGTAGTTGTTGTTGAAAATTTTCGAAGAAAATTTTAGAGACCTTAAGATTTGAGACGAAACGAAGTAATTTCAAAACGCGGTGTACGAAAGAAGTTAGCTGTAGCGGTAGAGTACATAAGTTTTGAAATTACAAAGTTGTAGTCCAAATATTATGGTCGATATAAGGATATTTCTATGTATGATGTAATAGTAATAGGTGCCGGCAACGCAGGCTGTGAAGCCGCCCTAGCTCCTGCAAGAATGGGACTAAAAACTCTTCTAATAACTCAAAATATAGATTCCATAGCAAATATGCCATGCAACCCTGCAATAGGCGGTATTGCTAAGGGACAAATTGTACGTGAAATTGATGCCTTAGGTGGAGAAATGGGCTGGATTACTGATATGGCAGGAATTCAGTTTAAAATGCTCAACAAATCAAGAGGACCGGCAGTTTGGTCGCCAAGAGCACAATGCGATAAAAAATTATATTCTACATTTATGCAGAACTCAATAATATCGCAAAAAAATCTTGATTTACTACAGGCTACCGTCACAGGTTTAATAATAGAAAATAATAAAATTAAAGGTGTTAAAACAAATTTAGATGAACAACTAGAGTGCCGTTCTGTAATTATTACAACAGGAACATTTTTAAACGGTAAAATATTTGTCGGCAAAACTTATTTTTACGGCGGAAGATTCAGCGAAAATGCTTCGATAAATTTGTCAGAATCTTTAGTAAAAGATTGTGGGCTTGAAATATCGCGTTTTACTACATGTACGCCGCCAAGAGTTAACGGAAGCACCGTTGACTATTCAAAAATGATACCACAACCTGGTGACAACCCACCTATACCTTTTTCTCATTTTACAAATACAAAAACTTGGCAACAAACAAAAAAACAAGTTCCGTGCTTTTTAGTATATTCCAACGAAACTACACATAAAATAATCAGAGATAATATAGAAACATCTTCTTTACGTAATGGCATGGCAGATGCTCACGGGCCAAGATATTGTCCATCGATAGAAGATAAAATTGTTCGTTTTCCGGAAAGGACAAGACATCAGTTGTTCTTGGAACCGGAAAGTTTAAGCACAAAAGAAGTTTACATAAACGGACTTTTTACAGGATTGGGGGAACAAGTACAGAAGGATTTGCTTCATTCCATTGAAGGTTTAGAAAATGTAAAAATTATCAGATACGGTTATGCTATCGAATATGACTATGTTCCGCCAACACAGATAAAACATACACTTGAAACTAAAAATATTGAAAATCTTTACCTTGCAGGGCAGATTAACGGAACTACAGGCTATGAAGAAGCTGCAGGACAAGGCTTAGTTGCCGGAATTAATGCAGGTTTAAAACTGTTGCAAAAAGAACCTTTAATATTAAACAGAGGAGAAGCTTACATAGGTATTCTCATTGACGATTTAGTAACAAAAGGAACAGATGAACCTTACAGAATGTTCACTTCTCGTGCAGAAAACAGGTTAAGTATCAGAACAGATAATGCCGATTTAAGGCTTATGGAGCTTGGCTACAGTATAGGTTTAATATCGGATGCAATGTATAAAAAATTTGATTTATACAGACAAACCTTGGTAGATATTTATGACAAGAAAAAAGACATTAAACATCCTACTGATGAAGAACTTGCGCCATGGTCTATGGAAAAAGTAAACGAAGAACTTGATATTACACAAAAATACGAGGGATATATCAAAATATACGAACGAAATGCGAAAAAAATTGCAAAATATGAAAACAAAAAAATTCCCGAAAATTTAGATTATAATTCCATATCTACTTTGTCGGCAGAAACTAAAGAGAAACTATTGAAAGTAAAACCTTTAACCTTGGGACAGGCAAACAGAATTCCCGGTATAAAACCCAGCGACATAGTATTTTTAAACATTGCAATAGAAAAGGAGAAAAACAAAAATAATGAAGCACAATAATATAAATATCTATGTCTTCAGTGGTACAGGTAATACTCTTACAGTTGCAAAAAAATTAGCAGAAGTTTTTGACAAAAATTCTTATAATGCAAATGTTTACAGAATGGAAGCTGTTGATCCAAAAAATGTAAATCTCAATTCCACAATAGGCATCGGTTTTACTATAGCATTTTGGAACACATACCCTTTTGTCCGTCAATGGATAGACGCTTTACCCGACGGTAACGGAGCAGAAATTTTTCTTTTTGCCACTATGGGCGACAGTTCTTGCGGAATGATTCATCATATTGCACAAATATTTGAAAAGAAAAATTATAAGGTTCTTGATGCTGACAGTTTTTTAATGCCGAACAACTTCTTGCTTGTTCAGGGTGATAAAGCCAACGAGAAAAAGAGAAACAAAAATTTATTAAAAGTTGAGGCTTTTGCAAAAGATATTATTACTGACTATCAATACAAGCCTAAAACAAATTTTTTTACAAAACTTGCATTTAAAGTAACAAGTTATATTACATTAAAATTGTGGAACACAAAACTTGCGAAAAAAATAATGAAATTTAAGCTAAATAAAGAGAAATGTGTCAAATGTGGTGTTTGCGCCAAATTATGCCCTATAAACAACATAGAAATGGCAGAATATCCGAATTTTAAAGATAAGTGTCTTTTCTGTTTAAGATGTGTATCTTATTGCCCACAGGCAGCATTGAGCAACAAAATTCTTTTAAAAACATACAGAGCTGTAACTTTAGGGGAAATATCGTGGAAAAAATAATAATAGATTTTTTAGGATATATAGCAGCTACAATTACAACTATAGCCTTTTTGCCGCAAATTATTAAAACGGTAAAAACTAAATCTGCAAAAGATGTCTCTATGGGAATGTTTGTTTTGTTTACAACAGGCGTTTTTTTATGGATAGTGTACGGAATATTGACGAAAACATAT
>JAFPUA010000186.1 GCA_017413305.1 Candidatus Ruminimicrobiellum caprinum | reverse complement strand
TGTTGGTAGCTACAGGAACTCTTTCACCGTAACCGATAGTAGTCATTCTTGCTCTGTCTACTTCAAATTTCTGCGATAGGTAATTTGCTACGGATCTTGCTCTTCTTTCTGACAAGCTTTGGTTATATTCATCAGATCCGTAACTATCAGTATGACCTTCAATACTGATATTATTCTTAACATAAGTATTCAATATTCTTGCAGTTTCTTTCAGTATCTTGTCTGCACTTGGCTTAATATTTGTCTTATCGAAGTCAAAGAGCACTTTGGATGAGAACGACAATTTTAATCCTTTTTCTGTTTCTTCTACTTTGATATCAGGTGTAATCAATCTAACCTGACAAATATTAGACTTGTTGGTATTGCCAAAAGTATCACTTACTATTAATTGTGCATCATAAATATCATCAGGCAAGTATTTGTTTTCGAAATCTTTTCCGCCCCATTTTAATGATTCCGGTGGTTCTCCGTAGCCACTGAAAGAATATACAATCTTTTTATTCTTGTCAAGTAATTTTATTTCCCATGCCGCTATACCGTTTTCGTCATAGGCCAAAGGATACAATGTTGTTTTCTGCCCTCTGGATGGCATAATAACTTCCGGTGCCAAACTTAAAGAAACTTCCGGCATAACTTCATCAAGCGTAACTCTTGGTTTTGTACCAAATTTAAATAATCCGTCGAAGATTAACCTTACATAAGTTCTTACTTCATCAAAAGAACCAAGCTCGTTTCTTGATTCTTTTACGCCATCAATTTTTTCTCTTACATATAAATCTGTTTTTCTTCCGCCGACATAATCTACACCGGCTATTATACATTCCGTAAAAGCTCTTGATACCTGAGCATAATAAACTTCATCATAAGTTGCACCGAAATTTCTGTACCAATCTTCCGGGCCCCAAGCGTCTTTAGCATAACCTACTTTAAATCTGTAAGGGCCGGTATGTATAGCTAAATTTGTTTTAAAATATCCCGTAATTTCTTTTAAGTAAACTTCTTGCGATGTGTATGGTGCAGACAATGTTGCTGCATCTTCACCAACTTCAAAATCGTATATTACTTCATAATCGTCAAAAAATATTCTTGTTAAAAACAATAAAGAACCTAAATATCTGTCTGTAGGAAGGGCTCCGTACACCGGCAGACCGGAAAAGTTTTCCCAAATAATTTCGTCGTCTTCACTTCTATATATTTGTCTGTCCGTACCGCCTAAATATCTGGTAAATTTAATCTGAGATGCAAAAGTTAAAAGAGCATCTTCTTTAGGGTTTAAGTTCCATTCTTCAATTGTGTTAGGCTCATATGCGTAGAACCATGTTTCAGGTGTAGGATCATAAATAAATGTAAAAGTAAACTCGTCAGTATCTCTGTTATTCCAGCCGGAAGGCTCATTTCTCCACCAAACCCAGAAAGGAGAAGTTTGTCCTCTGGTTTGGGTTAAGTCTGGTCCGTATTCACTTGTTGATGCAGGCACTGCTCTTAAGAGAGGTTTTCTTCTCATATAAGCAAAATTACCTGAAAGAGATGTTGTCAATGCTTGGTCTATGGATATATCAAACTGCTGCTTGTTTCCTGCAGCTAAACCTTCATATAAATATTTTAATGTAACGACATCAAACCAAAAACTTTTTGGAACCGACAATTTTACTGCTCCACCGAAAGCATCGGTCATAACAGTCTTGTCTTGCTTTATTACATAGTCTGAACCGTTTGTCCCGGAACCGTCCGATACGGTGGAATCTAAATAGTCATATTCGTAACCGATTCTAAACGGTCTAAACTTTGCACCAACTTCTAATGTACTTCCGCTTATATTGAAATCCGTACTTGCTTCTACGGTTCTCATTCTTTCTTGTTCTCTGCCGTACGGTATAACATGATCTACATAGAATAAGTTTAAGTTGCTGCCTAAAACATCGTTATACTTCATATAGAATCCGTCTTTATAGTCGGTCATCGTTTCGCCGTACATCAACTGAAACTTTCCTGCTTTACCTTCCATATCCAACTGGTACCATTCAGGAACGCTTCTTCCTGTAATTCTTAATAATGTATAAGGGTCCGGTTCTGCTTGATATATATTGAACAAATCCCCTTCATATTGCCAATTATAATGTGCTTGATTTCTGTTATATGATAGTTGTGCCCAATCATTGTGAATTTCTGCTCTTGCCGTAGTCCATGAGAACTGAGGCAATACTTGTCCGCTATCAAACATTCTGTGAGGATGATTAACTGATGCCCAGTATCTAGAAGCATAGTCGGCGATAAACTCTAAACCAAACTGAGCACTTGCCCAAGAAAAAGGTTTAAACGCTACATCTAAAAACAATGTCTGTCCCCAACGGTCTTTCCAGTCTTGATTATCTAAATTTATATCTGATGAATCGTATCTAAAATAGTTGTTGAGCAGTTTCGGAGTAGTGTACCAGCCGTCGTGTCTTTGATTGAATATTCCTTCAAACAAAAATTCTGCACGAACTGCTATATCGTACAAATCCAAATTTTCGGCTCTAACAAAACCGGGTGTTTGCCTGAAATCATTTCTAAACTCAATAGCAGAGCTTGTCGCTAAAGCGACGACAGGCAAGAACACCAATATAGAAACAGAGGTGATAAGTTTTTTAGCAAATATATTAAAAGTCATACCGCTATATTATAAGTATTAACAGATTTAAAGTCAAGCTATTTTATTCCCGTCAAACTTACATTTCACAACTTTTTCACAAGTTGATAAATTGAATTTTAAAGAGAAAAAATTGTTTTTTTATAACCTCAATAATAAGT
>JAFPUA010000185.1 GCA_017413305.1 Candidatus Ruminimicrobiellum caprinum | reverse complement strand
TTCTTTTAATAATGGATAAAATCTATCCATGCATATTAGTAGTTTTGTGTTTGTATCGTCTATATATTTTTTGGCATTTGCTTTTAAATAGTTATGATTTACAAATTGTACTGTTGCACCTATTCTATTTAACGCTGAAAAATTAAGCATTGTATCTAGTGTTCCTGCAGAACAGATAGTAACCATATCTCCATTCTGTATGCCTATTTCTGAGAATGCTTTTGCATATACATTAATCATTTTAAAAAAGGTTCTGTAATCTATTGATGATCCACCTAAGCTTTCAAACGCAGGTATGTTTAAATTGTTTTGACTTCTATCTTCTATATTATCAATTATTCCTAAAAATATTATATTTTCTCTATTCATAACTAAGACAACTATTTTTCTATATCAGTGTTAATAGTTCTTCTCCCTTCTGCCAAACATTACCTGCTCCGAGCGTAAGAAGAATATCGTTTTCTTTTAAAGTTTCTGCAACAGTTTTTATATCTGTAAATTTAAAAACATTGCATTTATTTTCTTTAGCACTATTAACAATCAAATCTGCAGTTACACCCTTAATCGGTTTTTCACTTGCAGGATAAATATCCATAATATACACAACATCGGATTTTTTAAGTGCTTTTCCAAACTCTTTATACAAATTTTGTGTTCTGGTATATCTGTGAGGCTGAAATATAGTTACAAGTCTTTTATCAGGATAATTATGTTTTAATGCCGAAAGAGTAGCTTTAACTTCCGTAGGATGATGACCGTAATCGTCAATAACCGTTATACCGTTCTTCTCACCTTTAACTTCCAATCTTCTTCCTACACCGCCGAACTTTGCTAATGCATCTTTTATACTGACAAAAGGGATATCAAATTGAATACCTATACCTATTGCGGCAAGAGAATTTAATACATTATGTTCTCCCGGCACTTTTAAAATTATTTTGCCAAGCTTTTTGCCTTTATAAATAACAGAATATTCCGTATTTCCGTTAACAACTTTTATATCTTTTGCTGTAATATCAGGTGTGCCGGTAAATCCGTAAGTTATGCATTTTCTTGTCGTAAAAGGTAAAATTTCTTTTACTAATTTACTGTCGGTACATACAAAAGCACAACCATAAAAAGGCAGGCTGTTTATATGTTTAATAAACGCCTGTTTTAAATTTTCCATATTTCCGTAATAATCAAGATGATCATTATCGATATTTGTAACTGCCGTTATTACCGGCGACAATTTTAAAAAAGATCCGTCCGACTCATCGGCTTCGGCAATCATATATTCGCCCTTACCAAGACGCGCATTTGTTTTAAGGTTTTTCAGTTTTCCGCCAATCACTATCGTAGGATCAAATCCACCCTCATCTAAAACCATTGACGTAAGCGATGTTGTTGTGGTCTTACCATGTGTACCTGCAATAGTAATGGTATATTTTAATCTTGCAAGTTCTGCAAGCATTTCAACACGAGGGATAATAATAATTTTATTTTTGATTGCTTCTTTTACTTCGGGATTATCTTTTGAAATTGCCGTAGATGTTACAACTACATCGACATTTTTTATATTTTCAGCTTTATGACCTATATAAATTTTTGCACCTAAATCTTTTAATCTCTGAGTTACTTCCGTCTTTTTTATATCTGAGCCTGATACTTTATGTCCTAAATTCAATGCCACTTCGGCAATACCGCTCATACCGGCTCCACCGATACCTACAAAATGAATACGCTGTTTTCC
>JAFPUA010000184.1 GCA_017413305.1 Candidatus Ruminimicrobiellum caprinum | reverse complement strand
TTGTTTTTTCCTGCCGTTTCTTACTTTTAACTTTCTTGGGTTCCTGTTCTTTAGGGAACAAACCTTTTATTGCATTTTTTGTTTCCAGTAAATTCCCCAGAGCGTCTATTTTTCTTTTGGCAGTTAAATCCGAAAAGAAAATATCGTTTTGCAGTTTATAAATTTTATCATATTCAAAAGATTTATTTAAAACTTTTTCTTTGGCTGAGAAAATATTTATTTCTTTATCAATAAAAGATTTCAGTTTATTAAAGAATTCATCTCCATCAGCAACATCTGCACCATCGATATACTTTTTAATTTCCAAAAGAAGATTTGTGTAATTTGATATTAAAAAATTTTGTTGTTCGTTAAAAAAAGTTTGTTGTTGAACCATATTACTAAAATTTTCGTCACAAATTAATAAATTATTGCCGCACTTTTTAAGCTCGGTATAATCAAACATATTTACATTTTTCAAATTTTCCTGCAGGCTGTTCAACAAACTCTTTTGTTTTTCCATAAAAAATTTTATATATTCGTTAACAACACCTAAACTTTTATTTATTTCTAAACTTTCGGCAAAAATATAATCTTTTATCTCAAGAATATTAATTTCATTGTACACTAAAAGATTTTCTTTTATCAATTCCAGTTCCGCTAAATCTTTACTACATTCAGCAGATTCTAAACGAAGAGCTTTTTCTTTCTCTTTTATTTTATCAAGTTCCTTTTGGAGATTTTTCTTTTTCTGGCTGTTTGCATTGCTATTGATAAAAGCATACAATTCTTTCTTTTTTGCAGATATGTCATTTAAAAGAAGAGAGATATTATTTTTCTCTTCGAATAACTGCTTAGCTCTTCGAGCAAAGAAACGAACTGCTTTTTCATCGGTTGAAATTATATCTTTAAAAAGTTCTTTTTCTTTGTTACTTAGTTCATTAAATACAGCTTGTTTTTTATAATTTATAAAATATATATTTCTTGTAACGGTATTAGCATATTTTGTATCGTTTTTACTCTGAAAATCATTTATAAGAAACTTCCATATATTTTTCTTATGTAAAAATATATCTTCGGCAAAATATTTATCTTGAACGGTTTTAGTTTCGGAATTTATAAAATTTTTAGAAACTCTCTTAATAACGGATTTTTCCAACTTTCTCCAAAAAGCAACAGACGCTTTGAAAGGGGCTATTATTTTAGGAAATTTCTTTAAAAGTTCTTTTTTAATATTTTCCGTTTCCGATATTTCCTGTTTAGAAACTTTTTCTTTCAGTTGCTTAATTTTTTTTTCAACAGTTTCTTTTTCCTTTTAAATAGAAGAAATTTCTTTTCTAAGATTATCTTTATTTTTGTTGTTTAAAAATTTAATATCTTCATTAAATTTTATATTTTTCAAATAAGAAATTTTTAATTTATTTTTTATATCTTCTGTTTTTTTATCGAGATATGTTTCTTTATTTTTAATAAATATTTTCAGTTGTTCAACACTTTTGGCATAATTATTTTCCAACAATTTTTCCGGAACAAGTATCTTATCGGTAAAATTGATAAACTTTTTGATATCATACTTTATTTCCGTATTATATGGAGCAAAATAAAATGCCTTTTTGTAACAATAACAGGCATTAGCATAATCTTTCTTTTTCAGATATACATTACCTAAAATATAATAAATATCTGCTCTTGTTATAGAGTTTATTCTTTTATCACGATGAAGAAAATTGTTATATTCCTCAACAGACATTGTTTTATTTTTTTTATCAAAATAAAAATCCGACAGATAATTTTTCTTTTTATTATCTGCCGAACTCTGTAATACAGCTAAAACATATTCATGATTTTTATTTTTTAGAAAAGAATATTCTTCAAATTTTTTCTGCCCGTATTTTAGAAAACAAAAAACGGAAACAGAAACCACAAATATTAAGAATATTACTAAAAAATTTTTCTTCATAATTTTAAAAAATGCAAAGCATTTTTTAGCTTATAGCTTAAAGCTTACAGCTTATAGTTTAAGGTATTTTTATAAACATCCCGCCCAACAGCAACGCGGGAATGACATACAAAACGGCATTTTTATTCTCTGATGTTGCCGTTTCCTCTTACCACAAACTTAGTCGATGTAAGTTCTCTTGCGCCCATTGCTCCTCTAGCATGCATCTTGCCTGTAGAAATACCTATTTCCGCACCAAGACCGAAAACTCCCCCATCATGAAGTCTGGTAGATACATTATGAAACACTGCAGCACTGTCAACTTCTTTCAAGAACTTATCAGCACGCTGTTTATCATCTGTAATTATTGAATCAGAATGTTGTGAACCATACCTGTTTATATGATTAATTGCATCCTGTATGGAGTTGACTACTTTTATTGAAACTATTTTAGCATGATACTCTGTTTCCCAATCTTTATCGGTTGCATCTTTAACTTCCGGAACGATAGCCTTTGTCAACTTGCAGCCTCTTACTTCACAATTTGCGTTAAAATATTCTTTGCATAGTCTCGGTAACACTTTATCTGCAACATCTCTGTGAACAAGAACTGTTTCCGTGGCATTACAAACTGCAGGTCTTTGACATTTTGCATTAAAAGCAACTTTTATTGCCATATCGATATTGGCACATTTATCTATATATGTGTGGCACAAACCGCTTCCATGCGAAAGTATAGGAATTTTGGTATGTTCTTTAATATAGTCTATCATTGCGGAACTGCCTCTTGGAATTAACAAATCTATAAAGTCGTCCATTTTTACTAATTCAGAAACAGCAGCTCTGTCAACGATGTCTATAAAAGTAACCGCACCTACAGGCATACCTGCAGCTTCTCCTGCAGAAGAAATAATTTTGGCAAGTATTTTGTTCGAATTTATTGCTTCCGAACCGCCCCTTAAAACAATTGCATTTCCGGACTTAATACAAAGTGCCGCGGCATCAACCGTAACATTAGGTCTGGACTCATATATCATAGCAATTGTTCCGAGAGGAACGCGTATTTTTTCTATGCTCATACCGTCAATTTTTCTGGATTCAATTACCTCTCCTATAGGATCTTCCTGCTTAACAATATTTCGAACACCGTCTATCATATCCTGAATTCTTTTATCCGTAAGCGTAAGCCTATCTATAAGTTCAGCAGATACTCCTGATGATTTTGCAGTTTCTACATCAATATCGTTATGAAATTTTATTTCTTTAATATTTTTTTCAAGTGCGTCAGCCATCGACAATAAAATTGCATTTCTCTGTTTAAAGTTCAACAACCCTAAACCATGGGAAGCAATTTTAGCCATGGAAACTTTTTTTTCTACTATTTGTTTTATCTCTGACTGTTCCATTATTTAATACCTTCTTTTATCCAATTCAATAAACCGCCGGCAAAAAGGATATCTTTTTGTCTTTGGGTAAACGAGTAATTAAGTTTTATATTTTTGCCGTTAACTGTAATTACCAAATCTTTTTCATCCTTAATAATATTTTTTATATCATTAAATTCTATCTTATCTGCCAACTTTATTAATTCATAATCGGCAGGATTATCAAATGTTAAAGGAATAATACCGAAATTTATTAAATTTGCCAAATGTATTCTGGCAAAAGATTTCGTTATAACAAACTTTATTCCTAAATATCTCGGAGCAAGTGCGGCATGTTCCCTGGAAGAACCTTGTCCGTAGTTTTCTGCACCTATAATAACACCATTTTTAACGGATTTTGCTCTTGCGACAAAATCTTTATCTACTGCACCGAATGTGTGTTCCGATATAGCAGGAAGATTCGACCTTAAAGGAAGAATTTTTGCTCCTGCCGGTAGAATATGGTCTGTAGAAATATTATCGCCGACTTTTAAAACAACATCTGCAGAAATTGAGTTCGGCATAGGTTCAAATTTCGGCAACGGTTTTATGTTAGGACCTCTGACAATTTCTCCGTCGTTTGACGGTTTCTGAAAATGTTCGTCATTAATATAAAAATGGTCAGGCAAACTTATTTTTGGTTTAGCACCAAACAGTTCCGTAGGGTCTGTAATTTCGCCTGTTAAAGCTGCAGCAAGAGCAACTTCCGGAGAACACAAATAAACTTGAGCATCTTTAGTTCCGCTTCTTCCTTCAAAGTTTCTGTTGAAAGTTCTTAAAGAAACTGCTTTAGTTTTAGGAGCCTGTCCCATACCGATACAAGGCCCGCATGCACATTCAAGAATTCTGGCACCGGCATTTATGATATTAAACAATTTACCTGATTCTGCAAGCATTGAAAATACTTGTCTTGAACCCGGAGAAATCGTAAGGCTGGTGTTCTTATTTATTTTCTTTCCTTTTAAAGTTTCTGCACATAACATCATATCTGCATAAGATGAATTTGTACAAGAACCGATACAAACTTGATCAACTTTTGTTCCTTTTAAATCTTTAACTTTTTTCACATTATCCGGACTGTGCGGCATAGCAATTAAAGGATCCAATGTATTTAAATCAATATTTATTTCCTCGTCGTATTCGGCATCTGCGTCAGCAACCATTTCTGTCCAATCTTTTTCTCTGTTCTGTCTTTTCAAGAAATCTTTTGTTATTTCGTCCGATGGGAATATCGTTGTAGTTGCTCCAAGTTCCGTACCCATATTTGTAATTGTTGCTCTTTCAGGAACAGACAAAGTTTTTACACCTTCGCCGGCAAACTCAAATATTTTTCCTCTTCCGCCTTTAACGGATAATCTTCTTAGAAGTTCAAGAATTATATCTTTCGCACTTACCCAATCTCTTAGTTTACTTGTTAAATTTACTTTAACTATTTTTGGCATAGTAATATAAAAAGGTTGGCCTGCCATAGCACACGCAACATCAAGCCCACCTGCACCGAAAGCAAGCATTCCTATTCCCCCACCTGTAGGTGTATGAGAATCAGAACCTATCAAAGTTTTACCGGGAATACCGAACCTTTCCAAATGAACTTGATGACAAATTCCGTTTCCTGCAGGAGAAAATATTATTCCATGCTTATTTGCTATTGTCTGCAAAAATTTATGATCATCGGCATTTTCAAAACCCGACTGTAAAGTATTATGATCAACATAACTTACTGAGATTTCGGTTTTTACCTTAGGAACATTCATTGCTTCAAACTGTAAATATGCCATAGTTCCCGTGGCATCCTGCGTTAAAGTTTGATCTATTTTTAAAGCAACTTCCTTTCCGACTTCCATACTTCCCGAAACTAAATGTTTCTTTATGATTTTTTTTGCAATGTTCATTATATTTTTCTCCTAATAATTGTTATAAAACATATTTCTTTACTAAGTCAGTCATTTCTTCTTTTGTGAGCGGGTTTACTCTGTCGGTAGCAAACTGCTGATCGATATATTCTTTTATTTTTGCTACTCCAGGATGAGTCTTATCAATTTTTTCGTCACTATCTTTAAACTTCGGATGCTGAGTGTTAATCCAATAAGCAATACCTGCAAGCCCTGCTCTGTCGGTAATTGCAACTTCAGGAGGCCTGTTAAGTATTGTAGTTGTATCAAAAACATTATAAATTTCCTGTTCTTTCAACAAACCGTCTGCATGTATTCCTGCACGGGTACTATTAAAATGTGCACCGACAAACGGCTGCATATTAGGAACATCATATTTCAATTCTTTTTTGAAATATTCGGCAATTTCAGTTATAACAGGCAAGTTCATACCATTGTGATCGCCTCTGAAAGCGACATATTCTATTGCAAGAGCTTCTATCGGAGTGTTACCTGTTCTTTCTCCTATACCAAGAAGAGTTCCGTTTATTCCGGAACAGCCGTAAAGCCATGCAAAAGTAGAAGATTACGACATGTTAGAAGTTTATGAAAGAAAAATACAAAAAATGTGTGAAAAATATCACATTACAGATATCGATCCAAAAGAATATGTTAGTGATATTTATTCATCTTTATTTAAAGATGCAATCCCTACCGAGAGTCATGATGCTTTATATAATGCAAGAAGACTACTAGCAGAGCGGATTTTAAAAGCAGATAACCCCGATGATTTCTTTACTCATTTGAGCAATGATGAAGGTAATATCAATCTTCATATTTATGCTAATAAAGCTCCAAAACCTGAAGATATTTTATGGCGAAATTTAAATTTTGATAAAGAATATAAATTTTTTGTTAATAAATTAATTATCTTTCTTTGGAGTTTTCTTTTTTTAGCTATTTCATT
>JAFPUA010000183.1 GCA_017413305.1 Candidatus Ruminimicrobiellum caprinum | reverse complement strand
TTAACGTAATTTTTAACTCATTAAATTTTAATAAAATATTAATATTTAATTATTATTTTATTAACTTTTATTTAATAAAATATTAACTAAAATATTGACAAACAAAAAATTTTAGGCTATAATTACTAAAAAGACAAGAAAATCAAGGAGGGAGAATATGAGGAATAAGGGTTTTACCTTAGTAGAATTGGCAGTAACGTTATCAATAATCGTTATTTTAATGGCAGTGTCTGTACCTATTTACAGATCTAATTTAATAAATTACAAAAGGGCTGAGGGATACGCCCTGCTGGCGGCTATTCGTTCCGCACAGGAAAAATATTATTCCGAATATGGAACATTTTTAACATCGAATCAAGGTAGTGGTGGAACCCCTGGTGGAAACCCCAATGCAGAAATTGTTACTTCTAACGAAGAAGTATTGGGAATAAATGCAAGAACTAATAAATTTTTTAGATCTTTTTGTATTGCTAGAGACTGGCCGAATAGTTATTGCGGTTATAGATTCAAAGCTGCTGTATACGGTGGCACCGTTGGAAATTTAGAAATGGAATACAATGTAACTTCCGGCGTCAGAATATATTAAACTCTATCAATTTTTATCGAAAATACAACATAGCAGTATTTTCTACAGAACAGGGGAGACTCTTCCCTGTTCTTTTTTTGTTACAAAAAACTTTCCAATAATTTTTAAAAATTGTATAATATCAATATGAACAACATAGAAATAGTTTCAGATTTAATCAAAAAGTCAAAATATGCTATCGGTTTTACAGGCGCAGGAATATCTGTCGAAAGCGGTATTCCGCCTTTTACCGGTGCAGGCGGACTGTGGAATAAGTACGACCCGAAATTTATAGAACTAAGCTTTTTTTATTCAAATCCGAAAAAATCTTGGCAGGAAATGCACAAAATATTTTTTGATTCTATGGGGGTTGCCGAACCTAACAAAGCACATAAAGTTTTAGCTGACCTTGAAAAACGCAAAATCGTTAAAGGAATAATCACTCAGAATATCGACGGGCTTCATCAGGCAGCAGGCTCTAAAATTGTTGTAGAATTCCATGGGACGATACACCGTTTAATCTGCACGAACTGTAATCTTCCCTATAAAACCAAAGAAACGGATTTGTCACAGGAAGTTCCTAAATGTCCGTCATGCGGGGGAGTATTAAAGCCCGATTTTGTCTTTTACGGAGAGGGGATAAATAAGAAAAATTATGATAAAGCAAGCGAAATGGCACTAAAAGCCGATTTGGTAATTATCGTCGGTACGGCAGGACAAGTAATGCCGGCATGTTATTTGCCGTTTACTTCTAAAAGATACGGAGCAAAAATTATTGAAGTAAACACATTAGAATCAGCATTTACATCACAAATAACAGACTATTATTTTCAAACAAAGGCTACTGAATTTTTTGCAGAACTTGAAAAATATATAAAATGAAAACAAAACTAATCAACACCAAAAAAGAAACTGCCGAAAATATAATTGAGCAGGTAAACAATATATTAAAAAATAAAGGCATCGTTGTTTTGCCCACGGATACTGTCTATGGAATAATGACAAGTGTCTTTAATTTCGACGGACAGCAGAAAATATATGAGTTAAAAAACAGAAGTAAAAAGAAACCTCTTATTTTAATGGCAGACAATCTTGAAACATTAAAAAGGTTTGTTGTCTTCCCCAAAAAAACAGAACAAATAGTAATGGATTTTTGGCCGGGACAGCTCACACTGATTTTGCCGACGACGGATTTAGGTAAATTGCTTACTGGTGGCAGAGATAACCTCGGTGTTAGAATACCCGACTGTAAAATACTTCTTGATGTTATGGCAAAATACGATATTCCCCTTATGACAACTTCAGCAAACATTTCCGGCAAAAAAAGTGCCGTTACAGCACAGATTGCTTATGACTATTTTTCAGGTGATATTGATTTAGTTGTTGACAACGGGAAATGTGAATTTGCTTTTGAATCCACCGTAATTGATATGGTACAGTTCCCATATGTGGTAATAAGAAAGGGCTGTTTAGACTGTAAAAAACTTTTAGAATATATTTAAGTAAAATTTTGCTTGTACAAAAAAATAAATTATGGTATAATAACAGAGTTATCATTTTTGGCAGTACAGTTTTTTGGAGAGGTCGCATAGTTGGTCTAGTGCGCCGGTTTGCTAAACCGGTGTACAGGTGAAAGCCTGTACCGAGGGTTCGAATCCCTCCCTCTCCGTTGGAATAATAAAGTAGAAAAATCGCGAAAGCGATTTTTTTATTTTATATGTATAAAGCAAAAAGAGAAATATATTCTCGTTTGCTCAATCGCCATTCGCTCCAATTTTTGAGACCTACACTTAACTTGTTTTTTCTAACGACCTAAGGAACACGGAAAAACATCGAACAAAAAGCGTGCCCTACGGGAAAAAACTTTAGCCGTTAATCACTTTTTGTCTCAAAAATTGTTAGCTCATAGACGGCTACAGGCTGCACTCAAACATATTTCCTTTTTGCTTTACAGAAAAATATAATATTTGATATAATAATCGGAAATAAAATGTATAATAAGGAGGCAGGAAATGGCAGAAGTAATTATAAACGAAGGAAATTTTGAACAGGAAGTTTTAAAATCAGACAAACCTGTACTTGTAGATTTTTGGGCTACTTGGTGCGGACCTTGCAAAATGTTGTTGCCGGTAATAGAAGAGCTTGCTAAAGAATATGACGGCAAAGTTAAGGTATGTAAAGTAAACACTGACGAAAATATGACATTATCTTCACAATTTCAGATAACATCCATTCCATGCTTAATAATATTTAAAGACGGTAAACCGGTTAACAAATTGGTAGGATTCAGACCGAAAGAAGCTATTAAACAGGAGCTTGATAAT
>JAFPUA010000182.1 GCA_017413305.1 Candidatus Ruminimicrobiellum caprinum | reverse complement strand
TGCGGAATGAACGGGCCTTGTGTATTCAACGATGACTTTAATTTTGTAAGAGAACATATTGTTGATGCCGATTTAGTTGTTTTTGTAACTCCTATGTATTATTTCGGTATATCGGCACAACTTAAAACCGTTATAGACAGATTTTATGCAATAAACGGTAAAATTCATGTTCCTAAAAAAGCAGCTCTTTTTATGACTTATGCGAACAATTCAAGCCACGATGAACAGCCTATAAGAACACATTATGATGTTTTATTGGATTATCTCGGATGGAAAGATATAGGCAGATTTATTGTTCCGGGAGTATGGACAGCAGGTTCAATAAACAGAACGGATTATCCTAAAAAAGTATATGAGTTCGGGAAAGGTTTATAAACAAGTAATTGAAAAATATCGACTTGCCGGTGCAATTGCATGCACGGGTTGTAAATATTGTATAGAGTGTCCTGTAGGAATAGAGATACCTAAAATATTTATGATGTATAACCAACATAAAAACGGAACAAAATTCAGAGATTGGCAGTTTACTATGGCTTACGAACAAATACCGGAAGATCATAGAGCAGATAAATGTATTAACTGCGGATTATGTAAAACAAAATGTCCGCAAAAACTTGATATTCCAAACCTTTTAAAAGAAGTAGATGCTCTTTATAAAAGTTTAAAATAATATTTAAAAAATTTATAAATAATATTTTGTCGTTAAAATATATTTAATATTTGAATACTGAATATTTTTTTCCTTGACAAATAGTTAAATGTTTAACTATAATATTTTTGTTGTTATAATAAGCATTGGAGGGAGAAAATGTCTTTAAAGAATTTGGCTGCTTGGAATAACGGTTCAAGAACAGTATCTTCTGCATGTGGAACAAAAAAAGTTTCTTCTGCTTGCGGAACAAAGAAAAACTCTTCAGCATGCGGTTGCGGTTCAAAAAAGAACTCTTCTGCCTGCGGATGCGGTTCCAAGTAATAAAAGTAAAAACGGAAGTTGCTCTCTTAAAAGGAGCAACTTTTGTTTTAAAACAAGTATGAGTCAATTATTCGCTTTTCAATGGCATATTACAGATACTTGTGATCAGCGGTGTAAACATTGTTATATATTTGCTGAAAACACAAACAAATCAATAACATCAATGACTTTTGAACAAATGAAAATGGTTATTGATAATTGTATCGATTTTTGTAATAAATTTAACAGACAACCTTATTTTTACATTACCGGCGGAGATCCAATTTTACACAAAAATTTTTGGGTGTTGCTTGAAATTGTAAAAGAAAAAAATATTGAATTTACAATTTTAGGTAACCCGTTTCATTTAACCGACGAAGTATGTAAAAATTTAAAAAGTTACGGATGTGAACAGTATCAAATGTCATTAGACGGCTTAAAACAAACTCACGATTGGTTTAGAAAGAACGGTTCTTTTGATACAACACTTGAAAAAATAAAATGTATAAAAAATGCAGGTATAAATTCTGCCATTATGGCGACGGTTTCGGAAAAAAATATAAACGAAATAGTTGGGCTTATAGACGTTGTGGTAAAATATAAAGTTGATACTTTTGCTTTTGCAAGATATTGTGCAACAAGTCTAGAAAAAGATATAAATATAGAACCGTTGCAATATAGAATTTTTTTAGATAAATGTTATAAAAAGTTTCAACAATACAAAGACAGCGGAACTTTTTTTGATTTTAAAGACCATTTATGGACATTGTATTTATACGAAAACGGTTTGTTTGAAATTCCAAAAGATGCACAAGAAGGAATGATTTATGACGGTTGTAATTGCGGTAACAGCCATATAACAATATGTTCCAACGGAGATTTGCTTGCCTGTAGAAGATTTAACAGTAAAGTAGGCAATGTGTTTGAAAATAAGATTGCGAATGTTTGGCTAAACGAAATGGAACAATACAGAAATTATGATAAATTTGAAAAATGTTCAAAGTGTGAACTTCTTGCATATTGCAGAGGATGCCCTGCAGTCGCTTACGGGAAAACACATAATTTTTATTCGGCAGATCCTCAATGTTGGAAACAATGCTAAGCATTTTTGAGGT
>JAFPUA010000181.1 GCA_017413305.1 Candidatus Ruminimicrobiellum caprinum | reverse complement strand
GATGCTAGAACAAATAAATATTTTTTATATTTTATGGCTGGCAGAGGGGCAAATGATTATTCTTTTACGGCAGTTTTATCTGTGCCGGATGGATTAAAATATGACAACAAAAATTATTTTAAATTATATTACAATTTAACAACTGGATCTACTTATGAAATATCTCAATCTTTAAATTAAAAAAGGAGAGTTTATGAATATATCTGAATTTCTTATAAAAAAAATAAAAGGATTTACATTAGTAGAACTGGCAATAACTGTAGCAATTATTGTCATTTTATCGTCAATTTCGGTTCCTATTTATAAAGATTATATAGGACAAGCAAAAAAAGCAGAGGCATATACGCTTTTAGCTGCAGTTCGTGATGCGCAGGTAGCGTATTTTAATCAATATGGAAATTTTTGGTATAACAACCCAGGTGTGGCAGGAACTGCAACACCTTATGATCCAGTTTTAAATGTTGATGCAAGAACCAACAAATATTATACGTGGTTTGTTCCGGGAAAAGGAAATAACCAAGAAGTTAAATATCAATTTAAAGCAGCAGCGAAAGAACCTTGGCCTAATTATATTTTTCTGATTTACAATATAACTTCAGGTGTAACTTGGGGACTAGGATCAGGAAATGTTTAAAAAGGAGGAGAAGAAAATGAAAAGAAATGGATTTACTTTAGTAGAATTGGTTGTAACTATAATGATAGTGATTGTGTTATCGGCGGTCTCAGTTCCTCTGTATAAGGGTTTTACATCAAAGGCAAAAATAGCAGAAGGAAACGTATTGCTTGGTAGAATTCGAGATGCACAATTGGAATATTATAATGAGTATAGAAATTTCTTATGGGGAGATCAAAGTTCTATACAAAATAGAAATAGTTTTTCATGCAAAGAAGATGTTTTAGGTATAGATGCAAGAACTAATAAATATTTTACAATGTTCCAAGTATCTTACGGTAATAATAACAATGTTTGGAATCAATTTCTTGCAATAATAAAAAGTAAAGATTTAGGAACATTATCTATGCAATTTTGGTTAGGACAAAATGCAACTACCATATATCAAAAAGGTTCAAATACTACAATATTGTAAAGGCGGTAAATATCATGAAAATAAAAAATAAAACAAAAGGTTTTACACTTATAGAGTTGGTAATAACTATAATGATTATTGTGATTTTATCAATGATAGTTGCTCCTGGAATGTATAGACATCATGTTCTGAAAGCACAAATGTCTGAAGGATATGCATTACTTGGTGTTATCCGAGATGCACAGATTAGATATTATGGAGAATATGATAATTTCTTATATTGTGGAGGAAGTATTCCTGATTATTCTGCCGCAACAATGTATACAAGTTTTACACCGGTTTTAAATATTAGTGCTAGCGCAAATAAATGGTTTAACAAATTTAATGTTGGTTTTCCAGATGCTCACGGTTATGATATGAAATATTATTTTAGAGCTGTAGTTACAAGTCAAGAATTAAATACATCGATAAACTTATATTATAACGAAACCAGCGGGCAGACTTTTAAATAAAAAACTTCAGAACATAACATAGCGATGTTCTGATTTAGACAGAGCTGAAACATAGCGTCAGCTCTGTCTTTTAATTTGTAAGTTGTCTTTTATCCACTGCATTATTAAGTTTACAATGTATTCTTGTTGATTTTGTGAGAGAGGTACATTCATATCAAACTTATGCCATTTGTTTATACATTTTCTGCAGCAGGTTGCAGTAGCATGTTGTGCGATAAAAACAGGATGTCCTCTCATAGGAGTTTGTTTGCCGTCGTTGGCTATATAAGAAGGGGCAATTCTTTTTGCTATAAAATCTCGTGCATGATTTTCTATGGTTTCAAGCCCTTTTTGGTTAATATATTCTATATCTTTTTGTTTCAGCTTAAAACTGCTTCTGAACTTAGATTGAGATAACCTATCAAAAATATCAGCCATTATAAACGCCTTTTAACAGGGCAATTTCTTTTGCATATCCGTCGATTTCGTTAGGGGTTTCCAATAAAAACGGTAAATCTTTTAGTTTAGGATGATTAATTATTTTAGTAATGGCTTTTATTCCTAAAAAGCCTTCTCCGATTTTTTCGTGTCTGTCTTTGTGGGAACTAAATGGATTTTTTGTATCATTTAAATGAATTGCTTTTAACCTGTCTAAGCCGATAATATCGTCAAATTGTTTTATAACTCCGTCTAAATCATTAACGATGTCATATCCTGCATCATAAACATGGCAGGTATCAAGACAAACGCCTATTTTATCTTTTAATTCAACCAAATCTATTATTTTGCTTAACTCTTCAAATTTGGAG
>JAFPUA010000180.1 GCA_017413305.1 Candidatus Ruminimicrobiellum caprinum | reverse complement strand
TGTTTGTTTTGCTTTGTACAAAAAAATGATCGACAAAAAAGTTTTTCTTTGGTGTGTTTTTGTTTTTGTATTGTTTATTTTGCCTACATGTTTTTTGGATGATTACATTATTTTAAATCATCGTCTTGTAACTGTAATTCCCGCAATAATAATTCCGCTTACGATGTTTGTTGAAAAAATTATAAGTGTCAGATATATAAAAATAGGTTTGGTCTCTTTGTTTGTTTTTGCTTTTGTTATTTTTAATTGTGTCTCATTCGTCTTTGCGAATAATTTCAGAGATAAAAATATTTATTGGTATCAATCTTACCTTGATGCGCCCGACTGTCATGCAACATGTTACTGGATGGGACGCCTTTTCTTGGAAAACGGGCGACTTGATAAAGCAAAAGAGTTTTTTGCTAAAGCAAATGAACTAAGATTAATTTATCTTTGCGATTTGGCGTTGGTCGCATACTTTGAAGGCGATTTTGACCTTGCGGAACAACTGTACCAAGATTCCGTAAAAATCGGTATAAATAAAGCACAGTGTTTTAGAAACTTAAGTACAATATATTATCAAAGAGATAAAGATTTCGATAAAGCCGTAAAATATGCCGAAATGGCAATTCAAGAGGAACCTCTTGAAGCAGAATACAGGAAATATTTCCAAGCGTTATTAAATGAAAAGAACAAAAACACTCTTTAATCGTCCGGTAATTTTTGTATTATTAATATATGTTTATCTTATAGTTTTAGCTAATATTTTCGATGTATTTTCTCCGGAAAATAACAGCTTCCTTTTCTATAACACCAACAGAAACAACATTTCTCTCACGGGGAAAATAATAACAGAGCCTATCCTAAAAAATAGAAATCAACAGTTTGTTTTAGAAGTTTTTGATATTAACGGGCAAACAATAAAAAAGGAAAAAACTCTTGTATATGCACAGAAAGCATATAAAATGGAATACGGAGACATAGTTTGTCTTACAGGCAGGCTTTCCATTCCGGACAAACCTCTTTTCCCATACAATTTCGACTACAATTTATATTTACAAAGAGAAAATATTTATACTATATTTTATCAATACGGTTTTGAGTTTATTGACAAACAACCGAACAAAATAAAACAATTTTCATTGAAATTAAGGGATAATATCGAAAATAAAATAGACGAATATTTTAAGCCGCCATACTCTTCTGTTTTAAAGTCTATGATTGTCGGTAACAAGGCTGCTCTTGATAAAGATACAAAAGACAGTTTTGTAAATTCAGGTCTTATACATATACTTGTTATAAGCGGTCTGCATATAGGCTTTTGTGCGGCAATATTTTTGTTTGTTTTCAAAATTTTAGGTTTTAAATTAAAATATGTTTATCTGCTGACTATACCTGCACTGTTTTTCTATACGCTTCTTACGGGCGCTAACCCTCCGGCTGTGCGAGCATCAATAATGGCATCCTGCGTACTTATATCATTTATGCTGGATAGAGAACCGCTTATTTATAACGCTTTAGCTTTATCTGCACTGATAATTTTAATAATTAATCCGCAGAGCTTGTTTACGGCAAGTTTTCAGCTTTCATTTTTTGCTACTATCGGTATAGTTTGGCTCTACCCTAAATTCAGCTTCGCTTTTGGATATATAAAAAATAAATTCTTGTCGGCAGTATGGGATATATCTTGTGTTACGCTTTCGGCACAGTTTGCACTTATCCCTTTATTGATATTTTATTTCGGCAAAATTTCTGTTGTATCGTTTTTATTAAATCTTATAATAGTTCCTCTTGTCCCTGTAATAATAACATTTTCGCTTATTTTTTATGTTGTAAGTTTTATTTCGTCGTATATGGCTGTTGGCGTTGCTTTCGTTTTAACTTATGTCTTAAAATTTATTTTATATCTTATAAATTTTGCTTCAACTCTTTCTTTTACCGTAGTTTATGCCGCAGTTCCGACGATAGCAGCAATGATTTTTTATTATTTGGCTTTTTATATTATGGTTGAATATAGAAAAAATAAAAAACTTTT
>JAFPUA010000179.1 GCA_017413305.1 Candidatus Ruminimicrobiellum caprinum | reverse complement strand
TTGTTTATCTGTAGTTGTGCCTGAAGTTTGCAAAACATATTTGTATTTTCCAAAAGATATTTTGATTATATTATGGATATAGTGTAGTATTGCTGCCGTTAATACGGTTGCCAAAGGTGATAGTATTACTGCCGGAACTGTGAACAAAGAAAAAACATGTATACCTACCCCAATAGCAATTGCTCTTATTACCCATACTACAATGCGCTGACCAAAAGTCATATTCTCATGCTGATTCTCAAAACTTAGACCATTTCTTGTGTCAAAAAACTTAAAGAAAACAAATGTTTCCAGTATCACACCTATAGCAGCACCTAAAGGGGTAAACCTGAAATTTTGCGGATTATCAAAGCCTAACCTCTTGGCAAGATTCTGTATTTTTTTATTACCGATGTATCCGACATTCGATGTATTGCCACCACGTGCAAAATTTCTCCTTTGGTCAATAATACCGTAGCCGTTTCCTGTCCCGGAGTCAATAACAGCCACATTATTTTGTGCAATGTCTTCATAAAAATTATTTCTTTTGCTTACTTTTGTTTTTCTTTCTCCGTTTTCAAATTCTATATTCTGTTCTACTTCTTTTCCGGTTCTGCTATGTCCGTGAACAAGAACTTTTAAGCCGGCAAACAATTGGATTTGTCTGTTTGTAAAATCTCGTATCCACATCATTTCCGCCTGAGGCTTGTCATAATCTTCGCTATTTTTAAAAGATTGTATTTCTTTCTCTCTTTTTAAATAATTTCTCCAATTAAAGGTATTCTTCTCGTAACCAAGTTTTTTAATGGACTTCGCCGTTATCGGTCCGGCATGAACTATTATATGATTGTCTGCTTCAGCAACAAGAGCAAGATTTCTGCTGATTGTTTGTTCATACAGAGTTACAACATTTTCCGTATCATGCAAATCAAAGCTATAACCATCATAATAAGTACTTAAAAATTCATAAAACAAAACACCTTGCGGTATACCATTTTTAGAAGAGATTATACTACCAATATCATGATTGCCTGCCAGTAAATATACTGACTGCGGATATGCAATCTTTAAATTCATTATATAAAACAAAGTCATTACGGAAGAATACATTTCTCCAAGCTTATCTACATGTTCTCTGTGAACATAGTCTCCTTCAAAAACAATTATAGCTTCTCCTGATTCAAGTTTTTCCCTATTTGCTTCAATTTTCTGAATAAGTTTGGGCAAATTAGCATGTACATCACCTATTACTATAATTTCCCCTTCATATCCCTGCAAGTCAACATAAAGACCTTCTTGTCGTCCGCCGTTTCCTTTCCTGCCTAAATCCGTAGCTTCGGTAAAATTATTAAACAGCCACTTTAATTGATCTCTTCTCTGCATTTTGTCCGACATTAAAATTTCATACTCTTCTTTTGTCTTATCAGGAACTTCCGTAATGATATTGTACATATCTATGCCGGAAACATCAGAAACTTTATATCTATTCTGTTTAGACATTATGCCGAAACTTCTTTTAAAAGAATCAAGCTGATATTTTGCCGAAACCTTCTCCTTTTCAAAACTGTTTTGATATCTTGTTGCTCGTCCGACATATCTTCCTGAGACGCCATATTTTGATTTGTTTTTTGTAACAATACCTAACTTACTTGCTACCCATCTTGCAAAATTTCCCAATTTTTCAACAGTTCCTTTCGTCTGGTACAACTGTGTAAACCAATTAATTTCCAAATCCATACCGAGAGCAAACTTTATCTCATCGGCAGTATAACCTCTATACCCGGAAAATCCATCGTTATAATTATTAAGAAAATCTATAAAATCATCCATACTATCCGAAAAGATAATTTTATCTTCTTTAGCAAAATCTGTTTGTTCT
>JAFPUA010000178.1 GCA_017413305.1 Candidatus Ruminimicrobiellum caprinum | reverse complement strand
GAGGGAAAGTTTGTTGCAGACAGTAAAGTGTTGGCACAAATAGAAAAAAACAACCAGGGGGTTTTTAGATATTGTGATAAAGCAGGAAATAAAGCAGAATATCCTCAGGATCCTAACGGATCATTGAATGGTATTGCAGGTATTTGTAACGAGAAAGGAAATGTTTTTGGACTTATGCCTCATCCTGAAAGATATGTGTATGCATTACAGCATCCTGCAAGGGAAGGTTTTGACGGGTTTTACGGGTGGGGAAAACAGATATTTCAAAATGCGATAGATTATTTAAAATAATATAGAAGGTGATAAAAATGAAAAATTGTATTACTTGCCTTTTTCAAGGGGATAATAACATTGACCAAAACGGTGAAGGGAAAGTTTTCTGTATGGTTGATTGCAAATGGAAAAGAGAACAGGATTCTTGTGCAAATTTTGTAGAGTATGCAGATTTGAGTAAAGAATTGCGTTACAAATATGCAATGCAAAAAAATCCGAAAAACGGCAATATGGGGATAAAATCTTTAATAAAAACAAATTGGATAACCATGCTTGCAACATTTGTAATTTCGTTTCTAACTTTCTTGATCGTAGTAAAATTCTTTGATAAATATATATTTTAGGTAGAGGATAATATGAAATTTTTAGTTATAGGCAGCGGTGGAAGAGAACATGCAATAGTATGGAAACTTGCACAAAGTAAAAAAATAGAAAAGATTTACTGTGCTCCGGGAAATGCAGGAATTGCAAAACAAGCAGATCCGGTAAATATTAAAGTTGATGATTTTGATGCTCTTGCAAAATTTGCATTGGATAAAAAAATAGATTATACTTTCGTTGGTCCGGAAGTTCCTTTAGCACTTGGAATAACGGATTTTTTTAATTCCAAAGGATTAAAAATTTTCGGTCCTTCCAAAAAAGGTGCAATGCTTGAAGCCAGTAAAACCTTTGCTAAAGATTTTATGAAGAAATATAATGTCCCTACGGCAGAATACAGGACTTTTACGGATTTTAATTTAGCTGAAAAGTTTCTTAAAGAAGAATGGGAAGAAAATAAAAAAGTTGTAGTAAAAGCTGACGGACTTGCTGCAGGGAAAGGTGTTATAATGTGCCAAAACAGAGCAGAGGCTTTGGCAGCATTAAAAGAAATAATGCAGGAAAAGTCTTTCGGATCTGCAGGCGATAAAATAATATTTGAACAGTGGCTTGAAGGACAGGAAATTTCAGTTCTTGTATTTGTTGACGGCAAACATTTTTCAATAATGCCGGCAGCACAGGACCATAAAAGGGTTGGCGACGGAGATACAGGCTTAAATACCGGCGGTATGGGGGCGTATGCTCCAGCACCTGTAGCAACAAAAGAGTTGCTTGATAAAGTAAAAAATGAAATAATGCCGAATATTATTAACGGTTTACAAAAAGAAGATATCGACTACAAAGGTATTTTGTACATAGGTTTTATGGTTGATAACGGAAATCCGTATGTTTTGGAATTTAATTGCAGGTTCGGCGATCCGGAAACGCAGGTAATACTTCCTCTGCTTGAAACGGATTTAGCTGATATAGTTGAAAATACCGTCAATCAAACTTTAGATAAAATAAATATAAGATGGTCTGATAAAGCAGCCGTTTGTGTAGTGCTTGCTTCAGGCGGATATCCGGAACAGTATGAAAAGAATATTCCTATATCAGGGCTTGAAAGTGTTAAAGAAAATGAGTCAATCATATTTCATGCAGGCACTAAAAAGGCAGATGACGGAAATATTTTAACTTCCGGCGGAAGAGTATTAGTTCTTACATCGATTGCCGACGACATAAAATCAGCAATTGATAAAGTATATAAAACAGTTCCAAAAATAAAATTTGATAAAATGCATTATAGAAAAGATATTGCACAGAGGGCATTAAAATGGATAAACAAATAGATGTTGCAGTCATAATGGGTTCAGATTCAGATTTGCCGACGGTATCAGAAAGTTTAAAACTTTTTGATAAGTTTGGTATTAAGTATTCCGTAAATATTGCATCGGCACACAGAACTTCGGAATTTGTAAAACAGTGTGTAGATAATGCAGTTGCTAACGGAGCAAAAGTTTTTGTAGCTGTAGCCGGAATGTCTGCAGCTCTTCCGGGTGTAGTTGCTTCGGAAACTATACTTCCTGTTATAGGTGTGCCTATGGAAGGAAAAGCTCTTGCGGGTATGGATGCACTTTTTTCTATTGCACAGATGCCGCCGTCAATACCTGTGGCCTGTGTTTCTATAGGTAAAGCAGGTGCAGTAAATGCAGCAATCCTTTCTATGGAAATTTTGGCTGTAAATGATAAAAATATTGCAGACAAGTTATTTGAGTATAGAAAAAAAATGAAAGAGAAGATTTTGCAGAAAGATGAAAAATTGAATAAAATAGGTTATGAACAGTATTTGGCAGAAAAATAATATAAAGGTTAAAAGTTATGGAAGAGATATTAAATTCTAAACAAATAGACAGTGAAATAGAAAAATTGGCAAAAGAAATATTACAAAAAAATATTGATATTGAAAATATCGCTATTGTCGGTATTCAAACAAAAGGTGTTAATGTCGCAAAGAGAATATCAAAGAAAATTATAAATGTTAAAAATTTGTCAAAAGAGATCCCTTTCGGTATTCTTGATATTACTCTTTACAGAGATGATTTACAAGAAGCAGGAGCAGATATTCCAACGATAAAAGATACAAATATTCCTTTTGATGTAAGCAACAAAAATATAATCTTGGTTGATGATGTTTTATATACAGGCAGGACTATTCGTTCTGCTCTTGATGTTTTGAAAGATTTCGGCAGACCGAAATCTATTCAGCTTGCTGTTCTTGTTGACAGAGGTTATAGAGAACTG
>JAFPUA010000177.1 GCA_017413305.1 Candidatus Ruminimicrobiellum caprinum | reverse complement strand
TAAAAAGTGTACTTGACGAATTGCTTCCTGAATCAAAACTTCAAAAGACAACATTTATGTGTGTATGGCCTATACAATCTGCAAGATATACTGTAGATGGGCGTCCAAGGGATAGATATCATAGAGTAGATGATAAATTTATATCGTTTATAAATAGTGTTAAAAAGTATCATAAAAAGGGGCGGGATACTATGATCTTTGTTCCAAGATATTTAAAACAAGAAATGGCAGCTTATTTTAAAGATGAAGATATTTTAAGTAAATTTTCTGAAATTTCTTATTTTAATTCAGATAATAAGAAACAAACAATAGAAATGTTGAAGAAAGACGGTTTAACTATAATTATGTATGACGGAGGAATGAGGGGTGTTCATAATGAACAGGCGTATATAGAATCTGTTACTTCTGCATATAATGACGGGAGTCGCAATTTTAATTCTATGCTTACTCAGGCAGGTTATAAATGGAAAGGAAACATAATTTATTTTTATGAGGGAAAAGAAATCGGTACAAACGAAGATGATGAAAATGTTAATGAAACTATAGAAAATGCAATAAAAGAAAGTCTTAAAAAACCGTATATAAAAAAAGGTAAAGTTCAGTATATAATTGATATTTTAAGAAAAGCGTTTAAAACATATAGAGGATTAAGAAAAAATATAAACAGGTATATGAGGGGTAATTGGATTAATGTATTTACTGTAATGCAAGAAAATATAAATTTAGTAGGGCCCGAAGAAATAATGTCAGCAAACAAAGCTCTTGGCTTTAATTCTATTAGTGTAATTCCTATTAAAAAATCTCTTTTAAGTGAACAGAATTACAAAAAAGCTGAAACTTTTGAGAAAAACGGAGAGACAATTTCAATTTATACTGTTAAACAAAAATCAGGTACTATTTATTTAGTTGGAATTGAAAATTCTAATACACAATGGCAAGATGTTGCGTTACTTTATATAAAAAAAGATACCTCTCTAAAAGATGGTTTTTTTAATAGTATAATCTCTTTTGATGGGGAACCACAGCTCTCGTATGGGGAAATTACTTCTGAAAGTTATTTCGGGAGCAAATATATTCCTGTAGTCGTAGGCGGAAAAACAAAAAAGAATAAGGCTGAAGAAAGAGGATATATTTTTGTAGATGATATGAAAGATTTGCATTTGGCAACTTCTGATCCGAGAACGAAATATTCTAATTTCGAAAAAGATATAAGTTCTGCTTATAGGAATCAGAAAATAATGAAAGCTATTGAACAGAAAAGTTTATTTAAAAATTTAAATAAATTTTATGTTGGCTTTAAAATAGCCACAGATGAGCATGTCCTTCGTCCGGAAGAATATAATGGATTTATCAAATCAATGGAATTTTCTCCGGTAAATTTTATTACGGCTGTAGTAAGAGATAATGATTTAAGTACTCATGTAGATAAAGATAAAAATAGTGTGAAGGAAAATTTAATTAAACTTTCCAAAGATTTGCATCAAAAGGACATAAAGTTTTTATTGGAATATACTTTTGGATTTTTCGATGAATCTTTTGATGATTTCGTGAGAACGATAGGACAAGATGTTAAAGATATAGGTGTTGATGGTATAAAAATCGATATGGTTGATTGCTCTGTAGAACAGTTTGGTAAAGTATTAAAAGATTTTGAAACTCTTCTAAAAAACTTGAAGCAGGTTAATAGTAATATATTTTTTACCGTACAAGTTTCTGATGAAGTTTGGCAAGAGTATCAAAACTTTTTTGAGAGGTTAAATATTACAAAAACAAATTCCAGTAAAGACGAACTTTTCTTTGAAAGGAGAAATATTAGTATAAAAGGAAAAACAAATAATGAAATTTCTCCGTATGAAAATTTAGCAGAAAGAGAATCTCAGCTATTTATGATGCAATCATTAAATCAAAGTTTATCGATTGATGGATATAATAGCGATTTTGATAGAGGAAGGAAAAATATTGGAGCGGATAATAATACTTTATTGGATAAAAGATTAACTTATAGGTTAATAGATATGCTGGAAAAATATGTTAATGATGAGTCTGTTGGCACACTTACGCTTCCGATGAATTTATTTTATTTAAAAGAAAATAATGAAAATCCAATTATTATACAGGCAATATATGCTCTTATGTATCACTTTATAGAACAGAGAGTTTTACAAGATAAGATGAAAATTGCGTATGATTTTGGTTCAAAGCAAGATGTTATTTTATCTGCACAACAAGAAGAAGATATTGCAGAAATACTAAGAGGCGAGGGGGATATTTCTGCAGAGACATATGTTATAGAACATTTTCCTCAAGTTTTTGACTATTCCATTGAAACAGAAACCTCAATAAAAGCCATAAGTGACAGTTTCTTATACGGAATATATGAGGCAAATATTATAAGAAGATATAAAGAGGGTGACTTTGGAAAGGTACTAAAATTTGTTAAGCAGTTATTCGCTGATTCGCCGGATGTTCTTGAACAAAGACAGCAGACTTTTTACAAATTGTTAACTCATATTGTGTTGTTTAAAGATCGCATGAACATTAAAGATGTATTTTCCGTATCTGATGAGGAGTTTGTAACATATAATGATCAAACAGAAGAGGGCAAAATTTTAAATAATTATATAAAAGCTCTTGCATCTAATTGGGATATGCGAGGGCGTTTGGAAGCCTTAGAACAAATGCTTATTGGTTTTGAAGGTTATACAAAAAATAGAGAATCTTCGGTATATATTGCAAGACTTTTGATTGATGGTTTGCTGAGAGCTTATAAAACCGAAGAGATAGAACCTCTTCCTAAAGAAATTGTTATTGAAGATGTTATAGATATTGATATCTTCGAACAGGAAAATGATACTCTTATAATGGATATTAACAATATGCTTTCTAATGCATAAAAATGATAAAAAAGGAGAATTAAATGTGGTATATTTGGTTGTTTTTGTTCCTTATATTTCTCGGCGTTGAGATGATTACTCCGGGAGTGTTTTTCTTTTTATGTTTTTCTGTTGGTGCAGTGTTTGCTATGGCAACATCTTTGTTAGGTTTTAGTTATCAGACATCAATTATTGTTTTCTGTATAGTGTCGGCAATATCTATATTTTTTATCAGACCGTTGCTTAAAAAGTATATGGAAAGCAGAAAAATTGATACTAATGTCGATGCTCTCATAGGAACAAAAACTCAACTGTTGGAATCAATTTCTGCAGGGCAGATAGGAAAAGTAAAAGTTGAAGGAGAAATTTGGTCTGCGGTATCAGATAACGGAGAAGATATTTCCGCAGGAACAACAGTAGAAATAGTTTCTGTTGATGGAACGAAACTGATAGTTAGAAAATAATTATAAAATTCTC
>JAFPUA010000176.1 GCA_017413305.1 Candidatus Ruminimicrobiellum caprinum | reverse complement strand
CCTTATAATGCATCTTCCAAATCTTCTGTCCTTGGTATAGATGCAAGACCAAACAAGTATTATACTGCATTTAAACTTATACCTGTTAATTGTACCGGAATTATTGATCAAAATACTTTAAAGCATCAGTTTACAGCAATAGTATATGGTGCTGGTGCCGAAAATATAACGATGGTTTATGACAGAACAACCGGTTCTACTGCTTTTTAGAAATAAAAAGCTTTTCTCGCAACACATTGGTTTTAAATTTTAACCAATGCCTAAGGGCAAGATTATGTCATAGCGATAATCTTGTCCTTTTATTTTTTTGTAGATAAATATTTTTTTATTTTGTATAATTCCTTAAACTAAATGAGAAGGCTATAAAATGAAAACAATATTATTATTAATCTGTTCAAATATTTTTATGACATTTGCTTGGTACGGGCACTTAAAGTTTAAAGATGCTGCGTTGTGGAAAGTGATTTTTATTGCGTGGGGAATTGCTTTTTTTGAATACTGTTTAATGGTGCCGGCAAACAGAATCGGATACGGACAATTCAATGCTGCTCAATTGAAAACAATTCAGGAAATTATTACATTAACTGTATTTTCATTCTTCTCTGTTTTATATTTGCATGAACAGATGAAATGGAACTATATAGTGGGCTTTATTTTTATAGTTCTTGCTGCCTTTTTCATCTTTCATAAATGGAATTAAAGAAATGTTTTTGCCAACGACAAAAGAAGAACTTAATAAATTAGGATGGAATCAGCCGGATATTATTTTGATATCCGGAGATACTTATATTGACAGTCCTTTTAACGGTAGTGCCGTTATAGGCAACTGGCTGACAATACATGGTTTTAAGGTGGCTATAATTGCTCAGCCCGATATAAAAACCGACGATATTGCAAGGCTTGGCGAACCGAAACTTTATTGGGCGATAAGTGCGGGAGCTATGGATTCTCTTGTTGCAAATTACACTGCAACGGGAAAATTCAGAAATGAAGATGATTTGACGCCCGGCGGAATAAATAACCGTCGTCCAGATCGTGCAAGTATGGTGTACACAAATTTAATAAGACGATATTTTAAAAATACTAAACCTATAGTCTTGGGCGGAATAGAGGCAAGTTTAAGACGGGTAGTTCATTATGATTTAAAAGATAACAAGTTAAGACGTTCTTTAATTTTTGACGCAAAAGCAGATATTTTAGCTTACGGTATGGCGGAAAAAACTATGCTTGAACTTTCCTGTGCTTTGCGTGACGGAAAAGACTACAGGGATATAAAAGGCCTTTGTTATATTGCAAAAGAACCTAAAGAAAATTATATTGATATTCCTTCTTTTGAAGAGTGTGTGCAGGACAAAAATAAATTTAGAGAGATGTTTAAAACCTTTTATGAAAATTCCGCTTATGTTAATTCTAAAGGATTAAACCAAAAACATGACACAAGATATTTAATACATAACCCTCCCCAAGATTCTTTAACAGAACAAGAACTTGACCAGGTTTATGATATGGATTATACGAGAGAAGTACATCCATATTATGCAAAACAGGGAAAAGTAAAAGCGCAAGAAACAATAAAGTTTTCTGTCGTTTCGCACAGAGGTTGTTGTGGAGAATGTAATTTCTGTGCGATTGCCGTGCATCAAGGCAAGAGTGTAATTTCAAGGAGTAAAGAATCTAT
>JAFPUA010000024.1 GCA_017413305.1 Candidatus Ruminimicrobiellum caprinum | reverse complement strand
TATCATTACCTCTTAAAGTTTCATCAATATATTTTAAAATATTTGTTTCGTTTTTATATCTATATCTTTTATAATACGAAGAAGCTGCTGCGCCAAGCCCGATATATTCTTTATTTTGCCAATACAGTTTGTTATGATGAGAATATTTTTGTTCTCTTGCCCAATTTGAAATTTCATAATGTTCAAAATTATTTTCTTTCAATATTTCACAGGTATTTTTATACATTTGTGCCTGCATATCAGTATCAACAAAAACATTATTTTTATAAAAAACTGTTCCCTCTTCAATCGTTAAAGGATACAACGAAATATGCTGCGGATTTAAATATAAAACTTCTTTTATAGTTTTTCCCCATTCATCGATAGTCTGCTCAGGAACACCGAACATCAAATCAATATTGATATTATCAAAGCCTGTTTCTCGTGCAAGGAAATAAACTTTTTTAAAGTCTTCATAATTATGTAAACGGCCTAAAATTCTCAACCTGTCATCAAACACACTTTGCAAACCAAAACTTAAACGCGTTATACCCGACTGTAGTAACAAACACAATTTTTCTTTTGTGATTGATTCAGGGTTAGCTTCAAAACTCCATTCGCAAATGTTGGAAACATCAAAATTATTTTTGATTATCGATATTAGGGTGTCCAGTTGATACACAGATAAAACAGAAGGTGTTCCGCCGCCGATATAGATAGTTTTAAGTTTTTCAGTTTTATATTTTTCAGCCTCTTTTTCTAAGGCTGTAAGATATTTATTTACAAAATTTTCGTCATATCCGACGGAAACAAAGTCACAGTAAAAACATTTTCTTCTGCAAAATGGTATATGAACATATAACCCTTTCACTTCTTCACTCCTTCATCTATCTTTAAAATCTTATTCTTTGTTCCAAAGTTATTCTTTTTTCGGGTTCGTACTCCGGATTATCGGAATTTAGTCCATAACTTCCTTTAAGGAATAAATTTCTGTTCACTTTAAACGACATTTCTACAGCTTGTTTTAAATCTATTTCTTTTTGAACTTTATCAAATGTTACAGAATATCCCACCTGCAAAAGTCTGTTAATGTTTTTTTCCACAGAATATTTCATACCGTATAACAATTCTGCCATTGAAGCTTCCTCGTCGGAAGATATTTGTAAAGTATCCTGATTCACAAAGCCTAAACGAACATTATCTACAAGCCCTGTCTTTTTAAGAACTGTATTTGCCAGCGGTGTTGCAATATTTGAACTAAACATTCTTATCGCTTGCTGCTTTACAAGAAAATCCGTACTTGTATCAAGTGCATTTGTCTCTGACGGATCAGTTTTAGTTAATTTAGCAAGAGCTTTTTTAGACTCCATGGTAGGATCATTTTTTGAAGCAAACCTTGCCTTAATATTGTTTATATCTGATCTATCGATATAAATTTTAATTATTTCGGCATCAGTTTCACCTGTAGAATACACTTCTGACTCTCCTTCTGCCGTAATAAAGAAGTTGTTATTTATCAACTCCATCTTTGAATTTATAATTGTAAAATCGTTACCCAAATATGAAAACAAACCGTTATCCGAAGTAACTACACCGTTAGCAGAGAGATCTTTCAGTTTTCCTTTTAGGTTGACAGATCCTTTCAATAACATATTAATATAAGAATTTTCGTATCGTGTATTGTTAGCTGTCTTCAAATCAATATTTATATTTAGATTATCAAGAAGCTGATCAACAAAGAAAGGTGTTTCTGTATATTTAATATCTACCGGAGACGGATAACAGAAAGATGTGTTTTCTAATATTGCCCAACCTGTAAGAGACGGATTTTTAGCTTTACCGTACAACGTTAAATTAAATGTCGGAACACCTTTTGAAAAATTTGCAAAGTTCCCCGATTCCATCTTAAATACCCCAGATGTTGGAATAGGCAGCTCTTTAATTACTACAGGAACACCTTTTTTAGGAGTAAACAAACTCAAATCGTAAAAGGACGGGGTTACGCCTTGCATTTTAACGGTTCCTGTAGCTTCGATAACACCTGAACCGGCTTTAGCATACGCCTTTTGTATTTTAAATATGTTTTTGTCCCATACAACATCAACATTTAAATCTTTAATTTTATTTACATAAGAATTTGTTTTAATATTTTTACCGCTAAGACTTAGTTTACCCACATTAGAAATATTTTTTCTTATTCCGGTTAATTTACCGTCTACTTTAAATGATCCTTTTTTAGCAGTAATAGTATTTCCTGAAATATTGTTTAATATATACAAACTGTTATCATCTAATTTGTACTTTATATTTACCGGCTGCTTCATCATCTTGGCACTAAGAGAACTGTCCAACCAAAATGGCATATTGCCGTCGACAGATATTTCATATTTTCCGTTTTTTATTACATTAAAATTATTTATGGATAAATTATTTTCTGCAACATTTACGGCAACTTTAAATACATCAAAAGGAACATTATAAATACTTCCGTTAATAGAATTAGCCTTTAAATTAATAATCGGATTAAGTATACTGCCGGAAGTTTTCAAGTTAAAGTTTAGTGTGCCGTTTGCTTCAACAGGAACATTAAATAAACCGGACAATGTTTCCATATCAAGATTTTTACCGTTTATATCAAACTTAATATCACTGTTAAAATAGTTGCCGTTTAACATAAAAATTTTATTATTATGACTTACTGAAACATTTTTAAAAATTATTTCCGGATATTTACCGAAATTTATATTTCCGGAAACATTTAACGGGTTATTCTCAGGACTTCTGAATATAAAAGCTCTGTTCGTGATACTATATTTTAAAGATAACGAATCTATTTTTTCTTCATTAAGCCAAAAATCGTTTAATATAATATTACCGTCATATTTGGAACCGTTTTTGCCCGGTGTCAGTTTCCCTCCTAAACTCATATTACCAAACACATCAAATGGCCCCAAATGCGTATTAACAAACTTAAATTTAGAATTATATTTCCCGGTTTTAGTATTAAAATCCGCAGAAAGAATTTGTATTTCACTATCGGAAATTTTTATTTTTGCATCATCTATAGAAACTGTTTTTGTTTTCTGATCAGCTTTAGCTTTTGCAACAAAAGAATTAAATTTCAATGTTTTGACATATAGCGTATCTGCATACAAATTTAAAGAGGCTTTTAAATTTTTTATTTTCCCGCTCACGGTACCGTTGCCGTAAAAAGAACCTTTAAATGGTGTTCTAAATCCTACATATCTGTTTATTATCTTTTCGGAAATTCCAACAAATTCCACTTTCATATTTGTTTTTTTAGATGTTATTATTCCATAAGCATCTATCTGCGTTTCGGCATTTTTCCCTGATGTTAACTGAAACTTTTTAAGAGAAAATTTATCTTCTTTGTAGCTGAATTTAGATCTGGCATCAAATGTAACGCCGCTGTAGACGGCATTTTTGAGACTTCCGTTAAAATTTATCTCAGGGTTGGCTATATATCCGGAAACATTTAATACGGAATTGAGCTTTCCTTTCATATCAGGATAATATTCCGATATTTTTGAATTTTTATTTTTAAGAACAGCATCTATATTTTTCGTAGCATAATCAAAATTTATTTCTCCCGATAATCCGTTGCTGTTAACGAAATCTTTGATATTAAGCTTGTTTAACGATAAAGTAACAAAAGCTTCATGAGGGAAACTAAACTTATTAAGAGTTAATTTTTCCGTTTTAAAAACACCTGCTATTTCACCGGCTCCGGCATATTTCCCTGTAAAAGACATATCATAATTTAAATTTATATTATTTAATTTGAAATTTTTTATTGAACAGTTAAAAGATGAACTGTCTTCTTGTTTTGTAAAATCTATTGAAGATGTAACATCGATAGAAGTTTGACCGCCTCTGAAAGTAAACGAAGAAATATTCAACTGAGTATTTGATATATTTCCGGAAATTTCCCAACTTTTAAATTTGTTATTAAGTAAAGAACCGTTCCTCAACTTCGTGTCGATGTAAGTTATATAATCTTTTGAAGAAAAAGTAATAGTACCATCAATCTTACCATAAAGCAAAGATTTTTCCATGCCCAACATATTCATTAAGTTATGGGCATCCATATCATTGTAACGAACTTTTATACCATTATCATTTTTTGTTCTGTAAAAACTATTAACAACTATTTTTTTGTCTTCCGTTTCTACATCGGCCGTCCAAACAGAATTTTCTTTATGTAAAGTACCGGATACATTAAACCCTTTTAAATTTTTAGACGACAACTGTTTCCCTTTTAGATAAATGGTACCTTTTTTATCATTAATTTTTCCGTATAGAGATATTCTGCCTTTAGCAGAATTAGTAAATTTTTTAACAAAAGGAAGATTTTTTACCAACAAATCTTTTACATCAACCGCAATTGTTCCTTTTCTATAATTGCCTGTTATTTCTCCAAGCTTAACATCTTTATTAAACACTTCTGTTTTGTGTCGTCCGCTTCTTCTTATAACAGATTTAAAACTGTTCCCGGAATCGTGTGTACAGAAAACATTATAGCTTCTGTTATCATTATTTGTTACATCCAAATTCAAATTACCGATATCGTATCCGAACAATTTTGTATCTTGTGCCGCAATTTTTACAACATCAATTTTTTTATTATTTATTTTTGCACAATATTGAAGTGCTGAATTAAAAACATCGTTTGCGTCCCTTAGCTTAATCGTTCCTGTAGAAGACACAACATCAAATGATGTATCTGTTTGTAAATATGTATTTACGGAATTGCCGGAAGATGTAACGGTAATTGTTGACGAACTTTTTTTGATACTGGTTATAGTTGTATCAAAAACAAGTCCACCGACGATAAATTCTTTTGTATAAATATTATATTTAAAATTTTTATTATTGATGTTATAATATCCCGTAGAATCCCATTTTATTTTTGCCAGTCCGTCAATTTCCGTATAAAAGTTTCCTGTTATATAATTTTCGTTAACAGAAAGATTCCCTTTTGTTTTAATATCCGTGCTGAACATATTTATTTTTGCTCCGATATCTATTTCTTTGTTCAGTACTATATTTATATCGGAAGCCTTTATTACTCTTCCTTTACAAAGAGCATACACTTTTTCTATATCACAATTTAAATT
>JAFPUA010000175.1 GCA_017413305.1 Candidatus Ruminimicrobiellum caprinum | reverse complement strand
CTTGAAAAGTACTTTTGTAAGCCTTAATCAAATTTATGGTATTTATAAACTTTATGATATAACCGATAGCCTGCTTGATGATTTAAAACAAAAAGGTATTAACAGCATAATGATAGATTTAAATAATGAATATTATCTGAATATTTTTAATAAAATAGATTTAATAAAAGAAAAAGGTTTGTCGGTTATAGTACGCGGTGAAGGTTCAGAAAATATAAATATTGATGGAGTGTTAGTCGGAGTAAATGAAAAGCCCGGCAAAAATCAAAGACAGATAGTTTCTTATAATGAAGCAAATAAAATTTTACAAGAAAATGGTTCTCTTTATGATATTATAATAACTGTTACCAAACAAGAAGGAGAAAATATTGTTCTTACACCTGAAAATATTAGAAAGTTTATAATGCAAGGTGCGGCATTTGCTTTTGACGGAGAAGTTATAAGAGAACTGAATAAAGAAACTACTGCATATAATGATTTTACTATGCTTGATATAATAAAAGCTATTTTTGCCGACAAACCGGAAGAAAAATTAAATAGGCGTAAAAAAGAAAGTATTGCAAGGGCAAGGATGTTAGATATAGCCCTGACAGATAGGGAGATTGATAGACTGTCCGCTTATATAATTGAAATGAGAAAACTTGATGGCGCAGAGATTGCGGATAAGAAATATACAAATGTTTTGTCAGGATATTTAGATAGAGCAAGCGGCCTTTTGGCAAAATACGAAGTATCAAAAAAAATACAAACAATGACAAATATAGAAGTTTTAGGAACATTTGAAGGTATTTTGCAGAGAATAGAATTGGAAAATCTTTTTGACAATATTGAGGGTGAAGATAATAGAAAAAATAACATAAATGAAAGAATAGAAAATATGAACGATTTAATGCAATATAATGCAGAATATAGAATTCTTACAGGACACAGCTATGATCCGAACAAAAAATCGGATTTAATAAATTCTATGAAAGATTTGACAGAAGCGGAGATATTACGAGATTTACAGAATATATTTTCTGAGGTAAGTGAACAAAATAGCTCTTCCGAAGATATGGCTGCTGTTCTTGAGGGAATAATTGAAATTTTGTTAGCTAAAAATATTCAGTTAGATAAAAATATAGGGAATTTAATAGCAGTACAAAGTACCAGAGAAATGTTTGCCTTGTTATCGGCAGCATAATATATTCGGATATTTTATTTAGACTTTATAAAATGTTGTTCTGTTTCTTCCGTTCTTTTTTGATTCGTATAATGCTTTGTCGACATTATCTACTAATTTGGTAGGTTTAGTGTTTGACATATATTCACAAATACCAATACTTATCGTAGTTCCGAACTCTATGTTGTTTTCTTTAAAGATCGTTTTTTCGACGGTCTTTCTTATTTTTTCGGCAATTTCAAAAACAGCCTCTTTTGATATTGAAGGTAATAATACAATAAATTCTTCTCCGCCGTATCTGCATACAATATCTCCCGGGCGGGTAGAGGCGGATATTATGTCGGTAATTGTTTTAAGTACAGTATCTCCTGTTAAATGTCCATATGTATCATTAACCTTTTT
>JAFPUA010000174.1 GCA_017413305.1 Candidatus Ruminimicrobiellum caprinum | reverse complement strand
TTGAGATTTTTTATTTTCAAAATCTGCTTTTATAGCATCAATTTGTTTTTGTTTTTCGTTGATAATTTTCGGCATCTCTTCGACATCTTTCTGTGATGCAAAAATTTTTACATCTTTTTCCTGCAACAAATATAACTGTTCCAATGTTTCTTTTAACTCTGCCATATATTCTCCTTATATTTTTGAGCTTATTCTATCTTTTGTAAACTACCGCAATATTGTAGCAAGTTTAGAGACAATAAACAAGAAAAAAATCACCAAACAAAAGAAAGGGACGAGATCTTTGTTTTCAATCTCGTCCCATTTAGAACATCGCTATGAAATGTTCTAAATTTCTATTATTCATAACAGTTTATTTTTATAGTTAATTAATAGTCCCATTAAAATAGCCAATTTTACAAGGATATGTTAGATTGTAGTCCATATAAAAATTTTTTACTCCTTTATTACCCTTAATATATGCATAAAAAGAATATGTATTGCTCCCCAAATAATTAATCTTAAAAGATGTAAAATATTTGTTATGTCTTGCATCTATTCCCAACACTTCATTATTACAGGTAAGACTGCTATTATAATAAAATTGCCTATATTGTCTGTAATAATTTTCCTGTGCAGAACGCAATGTTCCCATCAAAGCATAACCTTCAGCCTCTTTAGCCTTGAGAGAATAAGATCTATAAATAGGGCCTGATATTAGAGATAATATAATTATTATCATAATTGTTATAACTAACTCAATCAAAGAAAATCCTTTTTGTTTTTTCATAATATTTCTCCTCTTATATTTTTGTTTTTTATTCAAACATGGTAACTCCTGTTGTCAAACTATAAACCATTGACAAAGTATTTGGACCAAAAGCTTGTGCACAAAAACCGACCGTATAGTTCGAATAGATTCTATTTGTTGTTCCATCATTATAATTGGTTCCTACCAAAAAAGCCGTATAATATCTATTATGCCTTGCATCTATTCCAAAAACTTCCGCTACCCGCAAAGGATTACCACTAAAACCGCCTGGATTAACATAACCATCCATCATAAACCAACCTGTATCATTGTAATATGCCTCTTGTGCAGATCTTATAGTTCCCAATAAGGCATATCCTTCTGACATCGTTGCTTTGTCAGAGTAACTCCTATAAATTGGTCCTGATATAATAGATAAAATTACGATAATTGTAACAGTAACTACCACTTCTATCAATGAAAAACCGCTTTTAAATTTAGTCGGACTTCCGTTATTTTTTATTTCTTTTTCGCTTTTCATAAATTTTCTCCTTTATTTTAAAATTTTTATTTGCTATAATAAGCCGAGAAATAAATATTACCAAAAATTTATTTATTGTTTTTCCCGGGCTAAAGCTATGAATTTAACTCGCTCGGCTTATAGTTTTATAAGAAATATAAAAATTTTGCGTTCTGATTATCTTAAAATATACTTTATTTATTTTTAGTATACTTAAAATTATCTTATAGTATACTTTATAGCTTATTTTAATACTTTTGTCAAGAGTTTTTTAGAGAGGATATAATAATGAAAAGTTCTAAAACTTTTTTTTGTGAACAATTGAGGAAGGCCTTGTATGAAAAAAGGTTAACTCAAAAAGCTTTGGCGGAAAAAATTGGAGTAAACAGACCTGTTGTTAATCGATGGATGACAGGAAGCAGTAAGCCAAGTTTTGATTCTCTAAAGAAAATATCTTCGGCATTGAATCTTCCTTTAAACTATTTTGGTGAAGAAAAGATTTATACAAATACAAAAGAAAATATCCAAACTAAGTTTGTAGATATAAAAGATTTTGAATTGTTAAAAGAAAAAGTAAAAAATTTAGAATTAGAAATTGAATTGATAAAAGCAAAAAACAGCAAACTATAAATTTTAGTTCGCTGTTTTTGTTGTATTGTTATATTATTTATTCTTCTTTTTCCATTCTTTGATTTGTTTCAGTCTTTCTTTGTATTTTGCTTCAAGACCTTGTTCTGTCGGCTGGTAGTATTCCCTATCCTTGAGATTATCGGGTAAACACTGCATATTGGTAAGTTTTTCTTCTGTATCGTGGGCATATTGGTACCCTTTTCCGTAGTTCAGTTCCTTCATTAACTTGGTGGGAGCGTTTCTTATAACAAGAGGAACCGGCTCTGCAAGATGCTGCTCTGCATCTGCTTTTGCAAGATTGTAAGCTACATCCATGGAATTTGATTTAGGTGCCATAGCCATATAAATAACGGCATGTGTTAAATGTACACTGCATTCCGGCATACCGATAAAATGGCAAGCATGGTATGCGGCAACTGCCACCTCTAAAGCTCTGGAATCTGCAAGGCCGACATCTTCCGAAGCAAACCTTGTAACGCGTCTGGCAATGTAAAGAGGATCTTCGCCTGCTTCAAGCATTCTTGCCAGCCAGTAAACTGCTGCATCGGGATCTGAATTACGCATAGATTTGTGTAAGGCAGAAATTATATTATAGTGTTCTTCGCCATTTTTATCATATAAAAGAGATTTTTTTGAAACGCATTGTTCCAATGTTTCTTTTGTAACGGTAATAACTCCCTTATCATCAATATCACCGTTTAAAATAACCATTTCTAAAGTGGAAAGGGCCGCTCTTGCATCACCGTTAGCAAATTCCGCTATAATTTCAAACATATCTTCGGACATTACAACTTTTTGTTTACCGAAACCGCGCTCATCGCTAACGGCACGCTTCAAAAGTGTTACCAAATCTTTTGTTTCCAGCGGCTTAAAAACAAAAACCTTGCAACGCGATAAAAGTGCCGAATTTATTTCAAAAGAGGGATTTTCCGTAGTGGCACCTATCAAAATAATACTGCCCTTTTCCACAAAAGGTAAAAAAGCATCTTGTTGTGCCTTATTAAAACGGTGAATTTCGTCAACAAAAACTATAGTTTTTTTGCCGAATCTTCTGTTATTTTCCGCCTGTGACATAACTTCTTTTATTTCTTTTATGCCGCTGGTAACGGCAGAAAACTCTATGAATTCGGAATTTGTTTTTGCGGCAATTATACTTGCTAAAGTGGTTTTGCCTATCCCGGGATTGCCCCAAAATATTATAGAAGAAACCTTATCTGTTTCGATAAGCCTTCTTAATATTTTGCCTTTGCCGACAAGGTGCGTTTGACCGACAAATTCATCTAAATTTCGCGGTCTTAAACGCGACGCCAACGGTTGATTTGAGTTATCTTCAAATAAATAAGTTTCGTTCACTATGATACCCTTATAATTAGAAATTAGCAATGAGCAATGAGCAATTAACGACAAACTGCTTTTTAATTTTTATTTTTTATACCGAAATTGATAATTTCTAATTTCTAATTGCTAATTGTCGTTAGTTGTTACTACATGCGACTGCAGTAAATCTTTTAGTTCCTGCGGAATACGCGTAGGTTTAAACGCATAGTTTACCATTGGATGTTTTGTTGTTCCTGTAGTAAGCAATCTATCGTTACAGAAAATTTTATAAGCAAAAGTAACACTGGCATTTTTCAGTTCACAAATAGTCGTTTCTATGGTTATGATATCATCATATTTTGCAGAAGCATGATAGTTGCAGGTAACATTTCTGACGGGGAAATACATACCGTCTTCTTCCATTTTTTTGTAAGTATAGCCAAGTTCTCTCATTAGTTCGGTTCTACCCATTTCAAAATAAATTAAGTAGTTCGAATGGTAAACAACTCCCATATTGTCTGTATCCGCATATGGAACTCTGTATTTCATTACATTCATACTAATCCCCTTATTTTGTAAGTTGTTTCATAATAAGTTGCTTAATTTCTTCACTAACTGTTCGTTTCGGTAGCGAAAAAACTGTTTTAATTATTAAATCTTGCGTTAAATCTTTCAACTTTAAAAACTTTGTATATCTGTTACCGTTAGTTAAATCCAGTTCTGTAATATCGGTAGAATCGGTAAACACAACAAAAGTCTGTATAAACGGTCTTAATTTTTCGTTTCTATCGTTGATATTATTTTCTTTTAATATTTTTTCTATTCTTTTGCTGACCTGTTTGAACTGGTTGTCGGACTGTTCAAAAAGGTTTCTTCTTTTTCCGGACAACATTTCTTTTCCGTCGACAATAATCTTAGTATCTTCATTTACGCTGCCTACCAGCTTTGCATTAGGGAAATATTTCGTTTCAAAAATAAGAACGGCAAACGGCAAAGGTGCGTTTGTAAAAGCAATGGAATCTATTTCCTGCCCGAAAATAACAACATTTTTCTTAGGAGAAAACTCGTTGTTCATTATCACTTTTATTTTATTTATCTTATCAAAAACTTCGTCTTCAAACATTCTGCCGGCACCTTTGGCAATCTGTTGTTTGGTGTCAAGAATAGAGTTTAAGAGATTGTTTTGTGACTGTAAGTCCTGAACTGTTTTGTTTAAAGCGCTTTTTTGAGAAGACAGAGCTTTCTTTATTTTGATAATAAGTTCGGTTTCGGTAACAGGTTTAGACATAAAATCAAAAATATATTCGCCT
>JAFPUA010000023.1 GCA_017413305.1 Candidatus Ruminimicrobiellum caprinum | reverse complement strand
TTTCCATGAGCGGTTCCATCTTCGGTAACAGCTACTGTGGAATGTCCGGTCTTTTTGCTTAGTTCAATAACATCTTCTAACGATTGATCTGGGCGAACATTGGAATCTGATGTTACAAAACCTGCTTTATAAGACTTTACGCGGGCAATCATTGCAGCTTGGTCTTCAATACTTTGGCTACCGTAAATAAAACTAACTCCCCCTTCTTTTGCAAGAGCAATTGCCATTTTGTCGTCAGAAACAGCTTGCATTACTGCAGATACCATAGGAATATTCAAGCTTAAAGAAGGCTCTTGTTTTGCTTTCTTGTTATATTTTACAAGCGGAGTTTTTAAACTGACATTATCCGGAATGCAATTCTCGTCGGAATATCCGGGTACTAAAAGGTATTCATTAAATGTGTGAGATGGTTCTGAAAAATAAAATGCCATTATTGCCCCCTGTTAATATACTTTATTTATAACCAATAATTATAGCATAAAAAATTACTGAAAGCAACAAAAAGACAGGATTATTGCTATGATATAATCCTGTCTTGATCGGAAACATTGCTATGATATGTCCCTGAATTTTATTTTTATAATTTAACTATATGATTCGTAGAAAGTGGAACCAGTGGTTAAATTATAATAAAAACACAATACATTTCTACCGTTTACCGGAGAAGTTGCTCTTGCAAGAAAAGCAATGTTACTTGCTCCGTATCCAACAGCAAATGTCGACCAATATTTGTTTTCTCTTGCATCAATTCCTAAAACTCGTTCTTCGTTTGTAAATTTTGTAGCCTGACTACTTGAATCATTGTCACTTAAAAATCTTCCGTACTCTTCATAGTAACGAAATTGAGCGTCTTTTATTAACCCTAGTAACATGTATCCTTCCGACATTTTTGCTTCATATTGATAATTTTTGTAAATAGGAGTTCCTATCATTGACATAATGATAACAAGAGCTACAACAATTATCAATTCCACTAAAGTAAATGCTTTTTTGTTTTTCATGTTTTTTATCTCCTATAAAATATTTTTTTTAAAAAGGCGTCAAACCACAAACACCTGTTTTTTTAAAAGCTTGTTTTTCCCCAATAGTATATCTAGTCCATAAATCATATTCTTTAGATTCTGCGCATATATCAATAGAGTTTCCACTATATCTATAATCCCAGTATGAAATACAAAATCTTGTGAAATATTTGTTTGAGGTTGCATTTATACCCAGTACATCGTTTATACATTCTCTTGGATTATAACTTGTAGGACGATAAAAAGTTCCGTAATCAGAATAATAACGTTTTTGTGCGTCACGGATGGCTGCCAGTAGAACATAAGCTTCTGTCATTTTTGCCTTGTCTTTATTTGAATTAAATACCGGAACAGAAATTAGAGATAAAATTACAACTAAAGAAATTACAACAATTAGTTCTGTTAATGTGAACCCTAATATTGTTCTTTTTAATTTTTTGCCTTTCATTTTTTCCCTCCCAGAAGTTTTTATATTTTTTGAATCCTAGTAAAGTAGACTTTTTGGAAGACAAAAGAAAAAGGCTGTGTTAGGTGGATTGGAAGCCGAACCTAACGCAGCCGCTGGCTTTCGCCTCAAAAGAGGCGAAAGACAAAACTATAAAAATAAATCAACATAGCATCTGGTTTATTTTTACAAATTTTTTAACGACTGTTTTTGGACTTCCAATCCTCTTTTGCTTTCACAAAAGTGGTCTGCTCTCGCAGATCCAAAAACAATTCAATATTTAGTTTTAAAAGATATACAACTTTAAATCTGTACTGCTATTATAACCGAAATTCTTTTTTCTGTCAAGGAAAACTTTTTTTATATTTTCGCAGTCGTGATTGCTTTCTGTGCCTGATATTTCCCTTTTTTATCGGCATATGAAGTTTCGCAAACTTCATTGGCTTGCAAGAACAACAATTGACCGATTCCTTCATTAGCATAAATTTTTACGGGCATAGAACTGATATTTGATATGGCAATTGTAGCATAACCTTCCCACTCAGGTTCAAACGGAGTAATATTTACCATTATTCCACAGCGTGCATATGTAGATTTTCCGAAAGCAATTGTAATAATATCTCGAGGAATTCTAAAATATTCTACTGTTTTTGCTAAAACTACAGTTTGAGGTTGGAGAATAATGAAATCATCAACTTTTACATCTTTAAATAAATTCGGGTCTATTTTCTTTGGATCAATAAATGAACCGTCGGTGTTTTTTTGCATTATTTTAAATTCATTGGAAATGCGAAAATCATAACCATAAGAAGATGTTCCATAAGAGATTCCCTTGCGAACTTGTTCGGGCTCGAACGGTTCAATCATCTTTTTTTCGACAGCCATTTGTTTTATCCATTTGTCGGACTTTACCATTTTATAACTCCTTTTAAAAACATTTCGAATATCCGCAAGATTTACATACTACACAACCTTCTGCAAATTCCAGCATTTCTCCGCATTCAGGGCATTGTGGGCATGCACCTTCTGAGTTTCCTGAAGCTTTTGATGTATATTTTTTTGTAGAAGTTGTTTCAGATATTTGTTTTGATGCAGACTTTTGTGTAGGATTATTAAATAAATCCGGATTTTCCTTTTCCGCAAGATAAGATTCGATTGCTTTTGCAATCGCATCAGGGCATGAAAGAATTGCTCCGCCTTCTGTTAATGTCGGAGAAGGACATCTAATTCCTTTTAACTGTTCAACAATTTTGTGAGGATCAACACCGGAACGCAGCCCGAGAGAAATCAATCTTGCGATAGCTTCTGTCTGTGTAGATATACAGCCACCAGATTTTCCAAGCTGGGTAAATACCTCAAAAATATTTCCTTCTTCATCTTCATTAATTGTAACATACATTTTTCCGCAGCCTGTATGCATTAAAAGAGTAGAACCGATAACTTTTCTAGGTCTTTTCTTTACCACTTTACCTTTAGTTTCTATTTTTTGTTCTTGATTGTTCGACGATGAATTTGTACTTGAAGAAATTAAAACTTGATCTTGTCTGGAACCATCTCTGTAAACAGTAACACCTTTACATCCTAATTTATAAGATAAAACATAAGCCTGCTTAACATCTTCTTTTGTTGCATCATGAGTAAAATTTACCGTCTTAGATACAGCGTTGTCGACATATTTTTGAAATGCAGCTTGCATTTTAATATGGTCTGCCGGAGTTATATCATGTGCCGTAACAAAAACTTTTTTCAACTTTTCAGGAATTTCATCCATATGTTGGATAGTTCCTTCTTTTGCAATTTTATCCATTAATTCTTCGGAATAAATTCCGGCATCTTTAACGGCTTTTTCAAAGTGTCTGTTTATTATATACATTTCAGCTTTATCAAGACAGTTTGCTCTTTTATAAACAAGCCCGAAAAGAGGTTCTACACCGCCGGAAGCATCCGCTATAAGTCCGATAGTTCCCGTCGGAGCGATGGTTGTAGTAGTTGCATTTCTGATAGGATTGCCTTTTTTGTAAATGCTTTTTTCAAAGTTCGGAAATGCACCTCTTTTCTGTGCCAGTTCTTCTGACATTTTATGAGATTTCTCTTCGATAAAAGACATTATCTTTCCCGCCAAACTTACAGCCTCATCGGAATTGTAAGGAATGCCAAGCTCAAAAAGCATATCCGCCCAGCCCATAACGCCAAGACCGATTTTTCTGTTAGATCTGGTAGTTATACCTATTTTTTCTATAGGGTAATTATTCATATCAATCACATTGTCGAGGAAATGAACGGCAGCTTTTACCGTTTTTTCAAGTTTCTGCCAATCAACATCGTTACCTTTAACAAAATGAGATAAGTTTATCGATCCTAAATTACATGCTTCATAAGGAAGTAGCGGTTGTTCTCCGCAAGGATTAGTTGATTCTATCATTCCTATTTCCGGTGTCGGGTTAAAATCATTCATTCTGTCGATAAACACTATTCCCGGTTCACCGTTTTTCCATGCTTGAGTAACAATTTTGTCAAAAACTTCTCTTGCATTAAGTTTTCCTGCAACTTCTTTTGTCCTCGGATTATAAAGATTGTAATCTTTGTTTTCTTCGACGGCTTGCATAAACTCTTTTGTTAATGCAACAGAAATATTAAAATTTGTTAAATTAGTTGTGATATCTTTACATGTAATAAAATCAAGAATATTGGGATGGTCAACTCTCAACATTCCCATATTTGCACCGCGTCTGGTTCCCCCCTGTTTAATTGCTTCTGTTGCAGCATTAAATACCTGCATAAAAGATACAGGGCCCGAAGAAACACCGTTTGTTGATCTGACACTGTCGTTGGATGGTCTTAATCTTGAGAAAGAAAAACCTGTTCCTCCTCCGGATTTATGTATTAAAGCTGTATTTTTTAATGTCTCAAATATTGAATCCATAGAATCTTCTACGGGAAGAACAAAACATGCTGAAAGTTGCTGAAGAGGACGACCTGCATTCATCAGTGTCGGAGAGTTCGGCAAAAAATCAAGGTTAGCCATCATGGTATAAAAATCTTTTATTACTTCGTCGGTGTTTGCGTTTTTATCATAAATTTTATCTGCCTGTGCAATATTTTCTGCAACTCTAAAGAACATATCTCCTGTTTCTTCACAAGGGTTACCGTCGTTGTCTTTTTTTAAATATCTTTTAGATAATACTTTTATTGCGTTTTCGCTAAGTACAGGTTTTATATTTTTTTTCAGTTCGTTTTTTAGTTCGGAATTTGACATTTTTATTTGTTCCTCCATAAATTATATAAAATATTATTTTTTGTTTGTTTTCTTTATTTCGTCAGAAATTTGTTTTTTCTTACTTATTTTATCATGCTCTTTTTTTATTTTTTTAAGTTCATCCATGAAGTCACCTATATCGGCAAACTTATTATATACAGATGCAAATCTAATGTAGGCAACAGTATCAATATCAAGTAACTTTTGAAGAGTTTTTTGTCCTATTACCGATGATGGAACTTCCATAATATAGTCGCTGATTTCCGTTTCGATTTCAGATACAATTCTTTCCATGGTTTCAGAAGAGACAGGTCTTTTAACACAAGCTCTTGCGACAGCATTCCATAATTTTTTCTTGTCGAAGGGTTCTCTCCTGTTATCGGATTTTATAACCATTAATGTAACTTCTTCGGGTTTTTCGTAAGTGGTATATCTTTTCTTACACTGGTTGCACTGTCTTCTTCTTCTAATGGCAGAAGTATGTTCTATAGGTCTGGAATCTAATACCTGCCCTTCAAAGCTACCGCAAAACGGACATTTCATAATTGAACCTCTGTGAGAATTTATTTGTTTCTACTATAGGTTGTATATAAGAATAATGATACAACATACATATGGATTTTGTCAAGAAAAACTTTTTCTGGGAGAAAAATAAAAATGCACCCTGTATTTGACAGAGTGCATTTTTGAATTCTTCGGATAAAGATTATGCCGCTGACAACATAGCATGCATAACTGTATTCATATCCTTGATGTTGATAGTTTCTTTGAATTTTTCGCTGATATCTGTTTCCGGTAATCTTGCATCGTTGAGCAATAATAACAATAAAGCTTCCAATATTGCAATCTTATCCACATTGTTATTTTTTAGTGCAGAACTGTCTTTTAATTTTGACAATCTTGTAATAAGTATATCTACGCTGCCTTCTTTCTTACCGGTAAATATTTCAAGAATTTCATTTATTTCAGGTTGTATGTTTTCGCTGAATTTATGATTGCTTAAAACATTTTTCGGGTCCATATAAGAGTTTATTCCTCTGGCAAAATCTTTATCTTTTTCAAATTCAGAGATATCGGAATTTTTATTTTTTATAAATATTTCTTCATATTTTGTTGTTCTATAATCGTAAAGTGCTCTCATCAGCAAGTAACTGTACTCTGTTCTGTCAAACGAAATTTCGGAGTCGATTCTATCTACTTCTCCTTTTTGAATTACTCCGGTAACAAAGCCTTTTAGTTCATATTGAGAAGTAGTTTCTTTTAATTTTGCGCCCAATATTTCGTTTAAATTTTTAACATCGATTTTATCACTAAAAACATATTCGCATAAAGTTTTTACAATTTCGTCACTAAATACCAAATCTCTGTCGGAAACAAACGTTCTTCCTTTATTTTCTCCCTTGATAAATTGCCCTTCCGGAGTTGTTCCGAAAATAGAGTTAATAAAATTAATTAATGTCATTCTGTTAAATGTAAACTCGGAAGAATCTATCTGTTTAAGGATACTGCTATCTATGGACAACATCGAAATACTGTCTCTGTTATTATTCTCTTTTGTTTTCTTATTTGCATTTTCAAACAGTCTGGCTAAATGTTCTGCGGAAATCGAATTGTTCTCGTCGGTAGAAATGTTTACTAATATGCCTTTTTGTCCGAATGCAGAAATACCTTCTTCGATATAAGGAGAATTGTAATCGAATACGGCTTTTACATTATCGTAATTAAACAGCATCGGATAACCTGAACCGGGATTAAGAGATTCAGGCATTTTTATTGCCAAGAAAGAGCCTATTGGTAAAGTGTTGTTTACTGTTTTTGCAAGAGCATAAAATGGCTCCATGTTCGGCATAAGTATGTTGACATTGTTTTGTGATAAATCCAGTTGTATGCCGTCCAACCCTCTTTTTTGTAAATCTACAAATGTTGGAATTCTTTGTCCTAAGTTATTAACAAAAACGGTAAAAAGTTTCTTTGTCTCTTCTCCGGTTATATTTTCGGGCAAAGATAAATTGAAACTTAATGTTATCTTTATTCCTTTTGCGTGAGCATAAAACAGTATATCTCTTATTTTGTTTGATTTTGTTCTGATCATAGCATCGAAATTATTAATATCGGTATTTTCAAAAGGAGACAATATAACATCTGTTATACCTTGTTGAGCCAGTCTGTCGATATCATTTTTGCCAAAGTTGCTGAATTGATCGGATGTAACATTTGCTGCAGCAAGAGATAATTTAATAAAGTTATTGGAAGTCTGTTTGTTTTTGTTTTTCATTGCATCATAAAACAATTTAAACACATTTTTGCCTACTCCGATGGCTGTAAAGTTATTTGAAGTTTCTTCTTCAATTTCTTCGATATTAATGTCGTCGCTTAATTCTTCAGGCAAATCTAATATTTTAACGGTATTAGTCGATTTTTCATTTATATAATTTAAAATCGCAGAGAGATATTGCTGTTGAGTAAAGCTTTTGTTACCGATTTGTTCGGAATTATCTTCACCGTAAACAGTTAAATTTTTAACAGAATTATCTATCAATCCGTAAGCAAGCCATTTTTTATCTACTCTAAATTCTAACCTTGTATTTATCTCTCGCGTTAAATTATTTTCTCCAACATAAATAAGGTTTACTTTTATACCGGCTGCAGCAAGAGCTCTTGCTTCAGCTTCTCTTTTCGTGTCGCCATTTACTGCTACTATTGTATATTCTGTGTCCTTTTCAAACAAGAAAGAATAAGTTTCTCTTTGAATATTGTTTACTATGTCCAAATATACTTGCCTGCTTAATGCTTTGTAGGTTTCTGATATAATTGACGAGACGGATATATCTTTTATTTGGGTGCCATCTATTTTACTAATTTTTTGTAAAAATGTTATAAAGCCTTGAATATATTTGTAAGCACTGGAAGAACCTTTTCTACCTATAATTTCTTTGCCTATATCAAAATACTGTTCCAAAGTAGAATCAATTTCTTTTTCCTTTGATTTTTTGCTGTTTGTTATGTCGTAGGCGGCCTCTGCCATAATTCTCGTCTTATATTCAGTTCCGGATATTCTTAGTGTTATCCATTTCGTAGAAATATCACCTACATCATTTGAATCTGCAAGCAATATTTTTATACCTTCGTTTTCCCAAACAACCAAATCTTTAACTACCAAATTCTCTTCAAGAGCAAGTTTTTTCAACAATACTT